>JAGPVI010000361.1 GCA_018067115.1 Bizionia sp.
CTATATCTTTATTTAACGCGTCTGTTGGTACCGTTTCTATTTTTCCGAAGAGCTTTTCCTGCCAATTATTCCATTTATATCGCTTACTAAAAATAAAAAGTAGCATTGGAAAGATTATAAAAACAGGTAAAATAATTTGAAGAATACCAGATTCTGAAGGGTCTGACACATCTTTTAAAATTGAATGTGTTTGAAACGCAGTCCAATCGGCAGTAACTAATAATGCGGTAAATAAATTATTAGCGGCGTGAAAACCTAATGCGAGTTCTAAACCTTCGTCCATTAACGTTATAATTCCTAAGAAAAAACCAGTTCCAATATAATACACCATTATAAAGTAGCCTATTTTACCCACTTCGGGATTTGCAATATGCATTACCCCAAAAATCACTGATGTAATCACTAATGGCAACCATCTGTTTTTTGCCATAACCCCAATACCTTGCATTAAATACCCACGAAATAAATACTCTTCAAAACTGGTTTGAATAGGAACTAAAATTATAGCGATTGCTGCTAAATACAAGAAAGGTTCTAACTCGAAATTAGGCAAATAACTTTCTGGTGACATAAAATAATCGACCAAAACCATTGCAGAAGATACTATTCCCCATAAAAAAAATGAAAACCAAATACGTTTCCAATCTACTTTTTTCCGGGATGTTGTAAGCGATTTTATAGTCTGCCCGTGAATGTATTTCACCCAAAAAAACAACGCTCCTAAAGCAATTGCCATTGGCACTAAACTCTCTATTAAGAATCTGTTCTTTCCTTTAGTTGCCACTTCATTTCTAATAATTGCATCGACATCTAAGTCTAACACTAGAATCATTAAAAACTGAAGCGCCATCATTCCTAAAAATAATCCTGGAATAATAAAATATTTCCAATATCCTAATTTCCCTGTGTATGCTTGTTGAATGTAATTCATATTATTCTAAATTAAAGTCCCATGTTTTGGTTGTACTATAGTGTAACTCTCCACGGTTTACTTCTAAAGGAGAGTCGATATTATTGGTAAACAAACTCCCTGTCCCTAACCCTTGAGGTTTGTTAATGTGTTTTAAATAGGTGTATTGTGCAATGGCGTTTAAACCCACATTACTTTCTAATGCGCTAGTAATCCACCAGTCTATATTTTGGTTTTCTGCTAATTCAATCCACTCGTCTGTACCTTTAAAACCGCCTATAAAACTTGGTTTTAAAATGATGTATTGTGGGTTAATATGTTGTAATAGTTCTTGTTTTTTTACTTTTGAAAACACACCAATTAATTCTTCATCTAAAGCTATTGGCAGCGGTGTTTCTGCGCACAATTTTGCCATAGCATCCCTTTGATGCTGCTTTATAGGCTGCTCTATAGAATGCAAGTGTAAATCTGATAAGCGTTTTAATTTCTCTAACGCCTTTTCTATCGTAAATGCACCGTTGGCATCCACTCGTAACTCAATGTCGCTAGGGGAAAACTCTTGACGAATAGACTGCAATAACTCTAATTCAGTTTCAAAATCGATAGCTCCAATTTTCATTTTAATGCACGAAAAACCAGCTTCAATTTTTGCTTTTATTTGTTCGTTCATAAAGGCTTTTGTGCCCATCCATATTAATCCGTTTATGGCAATAGACGCTTGTCCTTTGGTAAATTCTGAAGGAAATATGTCGAATGGATGTCCTGCCTTTAATGATTTAAAAGCCATTTCTAGACCTATTTGAATACTCGGAAACTCTATGTTTTCAGCTAATAAAAACACGAGTCCTTTATTAATATTTTCGCACGTGTATTTTAATTGTGTTTCATAATCCGGACGGTCATCAATAGACAGTCCTCTTAAGATACCACATTCACCAACTCCGGTTATATTGTCACTTTTTAAAATAATAAACCAGGTTTCTTTCGTTTTTAAAACCCCTCGCGATGTCCCGCTAGGTTGTTTAAATTCTAATATATGTTTGTAATAAATTGCTTTCATAAGTCCTTCAAAAATAGTTAATATTTTTTGTACTTTAGTGGGATAAGCATAGATTTTAAATGGCAGAATTTCCTGATATTATTTTATATGCCATTCCCTTTTTTGCAATAGCAATGGGACTGGAAATTTACGTTGTTACCAAACGCGGATTAAAAGGCTACCATACAAAAGATGCCGTATCCTCTATTGCTATGGGATTAGGAAACGTATTTCTAGGCTTTTTTAGTAAACTCGTTGTCTTTGCAGCGTTATTTTATATCTACGAAAATTTCAGATTATTTACTATTCCTGTAACGTGGTGGAGCTTTGTAATGCTATTTTTTCTAGATGATTTGTCTTACTATTGGTTTCATAGAGTCTCGCATGAATGTCGTTTATTTTGGGCGTCTCATGTGGTACATCATTCTTCGCAATACTATAATTTAAGCACAGCTTTACGACAAACATGGTCGGGCGGGTTTTATTCGTTTATATTTTGGTGCTGGTTACCGTTATTAGGATTTCATCCTGGTATGATTGCTTTGCAAATGTCTGTGAGTTTAATATATCAGTTTTGGATTCATACCGAAGCGATCGATAAAACACCAAAATGGATTGAAGCTATTTTTAACACGCCGTCTCATCATAGAGTGCATCATGGCAGCAACCCGTTGTATTTAGACAAAAATCACGCTGGTATTTTAATTATTTGGGATAGACTGTTTGGCACTTTTCAACCGGAGTTGAAATCGGAAAAAGTAGTCTATGGTTTAGTTACCAATATTTCGACTTACAACCCTGTTAAAATTGCATTTTTAGAATGGTTGTACTTGATAAAAGATATTTTTAATGGTAAAAAAACCTTAAAAAATAGAGTGTCTTACTTTATAAAACCACCAGGATGGAAACACGACGGTACGGGAAAATCATCTAAAGATCTTAAAGAAGAATGGCTTAAAGACCAATTAAAATAACTGTCCGACGCCCAATAAAATAGATAGAAAAACTGTAGATAACGCTAGTTTTTTTAACTCGGGATCTAAATCTCTAGGGTTCGTATTATTTTTCACGGTCATTATATGCTTAATCAAAGGAAAATAAGCCACAATAAACACCAAATTAAAAGGTGATGTATAATATAGAATTCCAAATATAAGAGCTGTTATTAGAGCGCCAACAACCAAAAAGTAATGGTATTTTTTTGAGCGTTTAACTCCTAATTTAACCGCTTTAGTAATTTTATTAGATTTAATATCACTTTCAATATCGCGCATATTATTGAGGTTTAAAACCCCCGCACTTAATAATCCAATAGCAATAGCCGGTAAAAACACGATGTGATCTATATGCTTAGCGAACAAAAAATATCCTCCTATAACACTCACCAATCCAAAGAAAATAAAAACAAAAACATCTCCCAATCCTTTGTATCCATAGGCGCTATCGCCTACCGTGTACTTTATGGCCGCTACTACAGAAAGCACGCCTAAAACAAAAAATAATAGAATTAGTAATAGATTCTCAGAACCAAAGGCCGTAAAAATTAAGAGTATGGTTAAAACAATACTAATAAAAACATTTAATCGTATGGCATTAAGCATACTTTTTGGGGTAATCGCACCACTTTGAATAACCCGTTGCGGACCGATACGATCGTTATTATCAGTACCTTTTACGCCGTCGCCATAATCGTTAGCTAAATTAGAAAGGATTTGATAACTTAAGGTTACACTAATGGCAAGCAAGAAAATTAACCAATCGAAAACACCGTTGTATTCGGCCAAACAGCCGGCAACAATAATTCCCGAAATAGAAAGCGGTAATGTTCTTAACCTAATTGCAGATACCCAAATGGAAAATCTATTCATAAACAACCGACTATGGAATCCACTGTTTCGGGAAGTTAGGTTTTCTTTTTTCTAAAAAGGCGTCTCTTCCTTCTTTAGCTTCATCTGTCATATAAGCCAAACGGGTCGCTTCTCCAGCAAATACCTGTTGTCCTACCATACCATCGTCTGTTAAATTCATAGCGAACTTTAACATTCTAATAGACGTTGGTGATTTTTCTAAAATCTCTTGCGCCCACTCGTAAGCAGTCGTTTCTAATGCGTCGTGAGGAATTACGGCATTTACCATTCCCATTTCGTATGCTTCTTGAGCCGAATAATCGCGTCCTAAAAAGAAGATTTCTCTCGCTTTTTTCTGTCCCACCATTTTTGCCAAATACGCCGAACCGTAACCGCCATCAAAACTCGTAACATCGGCATCGGTTTGCTTAAAAATAGCATGTTCTTTACTCGCTAATGTTAAATCGCAAACCACATGAAGACTGTGTCCTCCACCAACTGCCCAACCCGGAACAACAGCAATTACTGCCTTTGGCATAAAACGAATAAGACGTTGTACTTCTAATATATTTAAACGGTGGTAACCATCTTCACCAACATAACCTTGGTGACCTCTTGCTTTTTGATCGCCTCCAGAACAGAATGAATACACGCCATCTTTTGTTGAAGGGCCTTCAGCAGATAATAAAACAACACCTATACTTGTATCTTCTTGCGCATCGTAAAATGCCTCGTACAATTCTTTAGTTGTTTTAGGTCTAAATGCGTTTCTTACATTAGGTCTATTAAAAGCTATTCGTGCGACTCCGTTACATTTATTATATGTAATGTCTTCAAAGTCTTTAACTTTTATCCATTTAATTTCGCTCATTGTTTTCTGTTTTTTGGACACTAAAAATTCACAAACTAGAGGTTTATGATTGGTTTTCGTTTAAATAAATTCCATCTGGTTTAATGGTGATTGTTTTCTCTTTGTATAAAGATCCAACAGCCTTTTTAAAATTCTTTTTACTCATTTGAAGCCTATCTTTTATAGCCTCCGGAGAAGATTTATCGGTTAAAGCAATAAACCCAGAATTATCCTGAAGTTCTTCAACGATTTTTTGTGCATTAGGCTCTATATTTCTATAGCCAATTTGGCCTAAAGCAATATCGATTTTATTTCCAGGTCTTATTTTCTTAACGATACCTTTTAAATTATCGCCAATACTTAATTCTTTATAAATATTATCTTTATAAATTAACCCAGTATGTTTATTATTTACAATCACGTTCATCCCAATATCACTAGGGTGTGAAACGATTAAATCTACTTCATCAAACTCAGCAACTGTAAGCTCAGAATTATCTAAAAAACGATTTGTTTTACTAGAAGCCGCTAAACGCTCTGTTTTTTCATCTAAATAACAATGTACAAGATACCATCCTCCTTTTTTCATTGGAAATGCTTGCTCTTTAAACGGGCAAAATAATTCTTTAACCATTCCCCAATCTAAAAACGCACCGTGTGGCGTTACAGCATTACAACGTAATACCGCGTATTGGTCTCTTATAATATAAGGCTTATCTGTTACAGCAACTAACCGTTCGTTATTATCTAAATAGATAAAAACCTCTAAAGAATCTCCTAATTCAAAGGTTTCTGGAACATATCGGTTGGGTAACAACACTTCGTTATCATCTTCATCGCCCAAGAACAATCCCGGTTCTGTGTCTCTTAATATTTCTAGAGTATTATATTTTCCTACTTGTATCATTTTGCAAAGATAGTTATATAAAAAAAGCGTTACAACAAAATGTTGCAACGCTTATAGTAATTTATTGATTTTTTTATTTGTAAACCGATTCTTTTTTAAAGTGTTTTGCTAAAAGATAATAAACAACAGCTCTGTATTTATTTCTGTTAGAACGCCCGTAAGTTTCCATTACAGAATCTATACCTTTATCTAAATCTGCACTGTCTTTAAGACCTAGTTTTTTAATTAAAAAGTTATTTTTAACCGTTAATAATTCAGAATCATCGGTACCTGAAACAGTAGCTGCATCTTTATTATAAATTGAAGGTCCGCAACCAATAGTTACTTTAGTTAAAAAATCCATATCCGGATTAACACCACATTTGTCTTTTAAATCTGCGGCATATTTAGTGATTAATTCGTCACGTTTACTCATAATTATTAATTTTTAGTTGTTTAATGTGTTTAAATATACAATTTTTTATGAAGTTTATTTTATAAAATTAAAAAATACTAATAATGTGTCTAAACAGCATATTATTTAATAGAACTGAAATATCTCAATAAAATTTCATCGTTTTTTGTACTTGGTGTTGCTATTTCTAACACACGAGGTCTAGTGCTTGAATTAAAAAAGGTTTCAAGACCTGCTCTTAAGCTCTCTTCGCTGGAAACCGGTAGATATTCTAAATTATACATCTCACACAATTGTCTAGCAGTAAGATTATGTTTAGTTTCAAAATAGGTATCAAAATTTTCTGTGTTTTTATGACCCGGTAAAATTCTAAAGATCCCTCCACCGTTATTATTTACAATAATAATTCTAAAATTATTTGGGATATAATTATTCCATAACGCATTACTATCGTAGAAAAAACTTAGGTCTCCGGTTATAAAAACCGTTTGTTCTTTAATAGCTACAGCGGCACCAATAGCGGTGCTGGTACTTCCATCTATTCCACTGGTTCCACGATTACAAAATACGTTTATAGAGGGGTTTAAATCGAATAATTGCGCGTAGCGAATAGCAGAACTATTACCAATTTGCAGCTGACTGTTACTAGGAATACTATTTAAAACGGAATTAAATACACTAAAATCTGAAAACGGAATTGCTTTTACATAATCGCTATGCTTTTTGCGCCTACTTTCCATTTCATTTAACCAAAATGATTGATAGTTACTTTTTACAGGTTCCATTTCTCCTAAAAACTGAGAAAAGAAATGATTTTCGGTATATTTAAAAACCTTATTCAATATAAAAAAGGTGTCATTAGCAGTATGCTCTCCAATATGCCAATGTTGTTTTGGCTGATATTTACGTAAGAATTGTTTTATTTTTTTTGAAATAACTAAACCTCCAAAAGTTAATAAGAGGTCGGGCTTAAGCGCTTCGAACTCTTCTTGTGTCAAGGCTCCAATTAATTTATCGATTCCGGGAATAAAATTTTCATGATGGATATTTGATGTGCTTTCCGTTAAAACCAAAACACTTTCATCATTCGCTAATTGGTCTAAATACTTTTGCTCGACAGTGTTTGGGGCGTTTACACCAACCAATACTAGTTTACGTTTGGCTTGATTCCAATCTGCTATAAAAGACGATAAATTTTCAACTTCAATATCCTTTTTAGGTATTATTTTATTTTTTGGCGCCACCGATAACTCTTCAACAATACCATATAAAGGTTCATTAAAAGGTATATTAATATGAACAGGCCCTTGGTTTACAATCGCCATATTTAGCGCTTCATTTATATCAGCTTCATTTTTTTGTTGAATAACAGATTGCTGGTTATTTCTACCATCTAGAATTGAAGAATTTTCGGCATCCAAATTATTTTCGTCGATATCTTCGACTAAATTACCTGAATACACTATATGATTGGCATAAATATTTTGCTGATTAATCGTTTGCCCATCGCCTATACCAATTCGCGATTGCGGTCTATCTGCAGACAAAACCACCAAAGGAATTTTACTGTAAAAAGCTTCGGAAACTGCCGGGTAATAATTTAGTAAAGCACTACCCGATGTACACACTACGGCTACAGGTTCTTGCAATTGTTGGGCAATTCCCATCGCAAAAAAACCAGCACAACGCTCGTCTACAATACTATAACATTCAAAAAATGGATCGTGAGTAAAACCAATGGTTAATGGTGCATTTCGGCTGCCTGGAGATAAGACAATATGCTTAATATTTTTGGCTTTACATAAAGAAATAACTGTTTGAGCCAACGGTATTTTAGGGTATTTCATATTAAAATAAATCGTTGTGTAAATTTACGGAAAAGACTAACGATTTAAAATTATTACAAGCTATTTTTAATGGTTTTAGATTTATTAATAGTTTCTTCCCATTCTAACTCTGCATTTGAACTAGTCGTAATACCACCACCTACATATATGAAACCTTCATCCTCTTTAAGTTGCACACAACGTAAATTTACATATAAATTAGAAATTGTTTTTACCGTGCCATACGCGCTGTTTTCTACATTGCGCAGTTTGGGGTTTCTATTGGTTTTTTCTTGTCGGTTTAATTCTCCTAAAAAACCAGCATAAAATTGGCGATTGTAATTTTCGTTCTCTAAAATAAAATGCTTGGCTACTAATTTTGGATACCCGCAAACTGCTGGTGTGGGGTGCAGTGCATTAATTACCGAGTGTAAATCTAGAAAACGTGAATTAGAACTGCCTGAAATCTCCGTTTTTAAATGTAACACTCCGCCAGCTCGTATAGTTTGTAAAGGAGATACTTTTAAATTATTGGATACCGCTTCAAGACTAGAGGTTATAAACTGGGTAACTATCTGCTGTTCTTCCTTTTCTTTAGCTTGCCACTCAACATTTTCGGTCCCTTCGTATTTTTGCGTTCCTGCCAAGGACATCGTTTTAAACCTATTTCCTTCGGTTTTTAGTAAAGTTTCTGGGGTTGCACCTAACCACATTCCTATTTTTGGGTGGTACCAACAATACACGTACGCAGTTTTGTAATTATTAAGTAATCGTTTAAAAATTGAAATGAAATTAGCCGATTTAGCATTTACTTTTTCTCTTCGCGATATTACTACTTTTTGAAACGCGTCCATATTCATTGCTTCAATCGCCTTTTCTACACGATTAATATGTCCTTGCTTATCCTCTAAAGTCGTGGTGTCGCTTATCGTCATATTCAAAGACACCTCAGCATACTCTACAGGTACCGTGTAAAATTCTGAATCATTAAAAGGTATTAGTATTGACTTTTCGGTAGCATCAAACGGAGCAAAAACAAAACCACTGTCGCTAAAATCTACTGTGTTATAAACGGTATCATCATTTTGAAACAGCCCATTTACCTCTGTAGCATTGGGTGCTCTATAGATAACAAAAGGCAGTGCGTCGTTAAAATACGCTTCGGCACTATTTAAAAGTGAGCTAAATGTCATTGAATTGGGATTAAGTTTTACTTCTTTCTAGGTAAAGAAATCGTTGAAAGCCTACATATAGAGACTAAATTATCATTGTCGTCCGTCACTCTTATATCCAATAGTTGCGTAGTACTTCCTTTATGTAAAAAAGTGGCTTTAGCATAAACATAACCTTCTGTAACACTTTTTAAATGGTTCGCTGTAATTTCTATACCGCGAACAAATTTATTGGAGACATCTAAAAAAATATGAGATGCAAAACTCCCCACGCTTTCTGCTAATGCAGCAGTTGCTCCACCGTGTAAAACACCGTCTGGTTGGTATACTCGAGAATTTACGGGCATTCTTGCCACCAAGAAATCTGGGCCATAATCTACCATTTCAATATTTAATGTTTCCATTAATGTATTTTTAGACGCTGCATTTGCTTGCGCTAAAACCTCAGCTTTAGATAAATTCATCAAATTAAAGTATTTTTGTTGTGTAAAAATACAAAACCAAAGCCTAAGCCTAAAATGAATTCTACTGAAAAAGAAATTTCTTACGTTTCTAAAAACTCTTACTCCACGTTAAACACATTAACTAAAAAAACAAAAAACGTGTGGTTCGTTTGTCACGGAATGGGTTATTTAAGCCGTTATTTTATAAAATATTTTTCGCAGTTAACTGCGGAAGAGAATTATATTATTGCCCCACAAGCGCAAAGTAAATACTACCAAAGTAAAAATTTTAAGCACGTTGGCGCGAGTTGGCTAACGAAGGAAAATACGGCACTAGAAACCCAAAATATTTACGCCTATTTTGATGCTGTTTTAAAAGCTGAACATCTACCAGAAAACATAAATCTCATCTTTTTTGGATACTCGCAAGGCGTAAGTGTTGCTACTAGATATTTGGCGAAAAATAAATTGAAATGTGCGCAATTGGTATTACATTCTGGCGGCATACCAAAAGAATTGACAGTAGATGACTTTTCTTATTTTGACGAAAGCACGCAAGTTAATTTAATTTATGGGACGGAAGACGAATATTTAAATGCGTCACGAATTGAGGAAGAAACCAATAAAGCTGAAGCTCTTTTTGGAAACCGATTGCAAATTCTTCCCTTTAAAGGAAAGCACGTAGTAAATGTAAATATTATTAATAGTTTGGTTTAATTAAATCTGAAGTTTACTCACAACTAAAACAGCGCTTTAAATTCTCTGAAAGTTCAACATCTTCAGATCCTTTTAAGGGCTCAGTTAATCCGCCTTTACGCTCAATTTCTTTTTTAAATTCTATACCGTATTTTACAATATCGCTTCGGCGTTTAATGAGTTTGTCTTTAATCTCTTTTTTATCTAATTCTGAAATTGCTTTAGGCCACACTTTAAAGGCTTTTTCAATATTCTCGTCGGTTAATAGCTTTTGAAGTTCTTTGGCTTCTTCTACAAAAACAGATTCTGGTGTTAACAATAAAAAATAGCGGTCGAATGGATATACTAAACCAGGCATAAATTTAATTTGTTCTTCAAAAGGTCGTAATCTAGGCACTATATTTTCGTTAGATAATAGCGTTGGTAGAAGTCCTTCCGCTTTAAAAAAAGCATTATCGCGATCTCCGGGAATAGGAATGGCTATTAATTTATTTTTATTTTCTTGCAGAACCCAACCCCATTGTTTAGCGTGTCTATCCCAATCACCAATAATTAAATCGAAAAGACGTGAACTCACCAATTGTCTTTCATCTATATAAACAGAATCATTATATTTTTGTTTTAATTCTTGAAGATCGTCGCTTTCTATTATAGACTCCACTCTATCTAAATCTGTCCAATTGGTATCACTTTCAGTTTCATATTCTAAGAGAAAGAGCCTGTTGCCATACTTTTCGTTGTACTCTTCACCCAAAACACTTTGTTTAGGTACAAAAACCACTTTAGGATGTGTGCTTAAAACATTAGCATACGTCGCTAGTTCCGCTGCTAAAATAGCCCCATAAGGGTGTTGGGCAGAAATGCCGTCGACCACAATATTTTCTAAACTAAGTGTTTTTAGCAAATCGGGGATCAAGGCTTCTGGATCTTTATTTATACCGCGCAGAGTATATTGAATATTATTTGTACAAAGTAACTTTAGTGAGTGTGTCTGCTTACCTCCGCCTTCTTTCGTTATCGAGACGCCTCCAAACAATGTATCTAAAAATACAACTGGAACTTTTATAGGTGTTTCCCAAGCTTTTCTGTATTGCTCACCTTGAATTACTGTTTTAATTGTATTGGCTTTATATAAGGTACTTGCCGCAATTATAACTGAATCGTAATCTTTAAAATTTATAGTTTCTACGTTATCCAAGTTTAACAATAACGACTGTTGATCTGCACTATTCGTACTTAAAACGGACCAATATAAAAACGTCATAAAAATAACAATAAGCCCCAAGATAACAACTAGTAATTTCTTCATTAAACAACAATCGCTTTTTAAAATTTATTTTATTAAAAGTAAAAAATACTATTTATTTATAAAACTATCAAATCATAATAAAAAAACATCTTAACTTTAATCGTTGGTCAACTTAAATATAATATCCTTTACTGGCAAAATCGCTTTAGTATGCTCTATACTTGGACCGGCAACCCATACTGTTTTATAAGTCGCTTGTGTTGCTGCTTTTTCGGTGGCACGCATCCCTATACCAAATCGAATCATTTTAACCCATTTTTTCAGTTTTTTATGACGGTTTAAAACCGATTCTAACCACGATTCTTTCGTCCCTATTTTCTGAACGTACGGTGTATTAATTACGGTACACGGCGTACCTGAGATACGTTGCGTCATTACAATATCTTTAGCACCATAGTCTACACAAGCCTGTTTATAATCGTCTGTTACTCCTGCCTCTACCGATGCAATAAACGGACTCCCTACCGAAACACCCTCGGCTCCGTAGCTTAACATTGTATCAATATCTGCTTTGCGACCTACACCTCCTGCAGAAATTACAGGGATAGTTAACGTGTCGCTTAATAAACGTGTTAGATCTTCGGGAGATAAACCACCTCGGTGTCCGCCAGCTTCGTTATTTACAGCTATAGCGGCATCTGCACCTAACTGCTGTACTTTCTCTCCAAAACGTAAATCGGTTACATCACAAAACACCTTAATACCCACTTTATGTGCGGCATTAATTGTTTCTTCCGGACTTCCAAGAGAGGTAATAATAAAATCGCAACCCACTTCGCATAGCACCCGAAGTTGCTCTTTATATTTAAGATTAGATTTGTTTACAATTAAGTTAAATCCATACGAACCACCTTCAACTTTTGCCGCTTTTAATTCTTGTGCTGCTATTTTTAACTCCTCTAAAGTTCTATAGTTTAATGCAGGAATACAACCTGCTATTCCTGCTTTCATTGCCTCTGTAACCATAGCTACATTAGACACTAAAAACATTGGAGCTTGAATAATTGGATATTTTATATTAAGAAGTTGAGTGAGTTTTGTTTGCATAATAGATTATAAAATAAGTAGTGTATTAGATTTAATATTTTAAACAATTTAGCTTTGAAGCTATAACAAATATAACGATTAATTTATTATGCGTGCATAATACTTAACTAATAATAGTATCTCATTAAATTGATTATATTGGTTTGTAGGCTTTAACAATGGTCTCTTCTGTAGAAAATCCATGAACACCACTAGTTTCCTTTTCAAAATTTAAAAGCTCTATTGTAAAACCAACACTTTCCAGTCGCTTTACTAATCCAGGAACCGAATAAATCCTTACGTGATCTGCTTGACCAAAATGAATAAGCCGCTCGCTTTCTGTGTGTATCGCTGGGTTTTCGTAAATATCACCGTGTTTAAAAGGTGTTTGAATATAACAAACACCATTTGGCTTTAATATTCTATACAACTCTGTCATCGCCTGTATGTCCTTATCTATATGCTCGAGAATGTGATAGCAAATAATAATATCGAAATACGCATCTGGTTCGGCAATGTCTAAAATATCTAAGCATTTATCAGCTTTAAACTCTTTAGAGAAATCTGTAGTAATATAGTCCTTAGTATTGGCTCTACGAATACGCTGGCTCAGTTTAAGAGCTGGTGAAAAATGGAGTACAACGCGATCTTTGAGTATGGGCTCTAAAATAGTCCATAACCGTCTTGCACGTGCCACACTACCACATTTAGGGCACAACTTACCGCCTCTTTGATTGTGTATAAACTTAGAGGCTTTAAACCCGCATAGATTACACTGCACAATATGTCCTCTATAAAACAAGGCTACTATTGGCCTAATTATAGATTCATTTTTTTTTAGAAAAGTTCTGGGTATTATCTTCTTTAGCGCACTGTACATATATTAAGACATTTAACTTCGCTAATTTAGTATATAGATCACTTAAGCGCATAAAAAAACGCAATCAAAATAATGATTGCGTTTTTTTATAACTTAATTATGATCTTTATTTAATAACTATTTTCTGAATAACTTTACCTCTATTCGTTTCAATAGACAAAACATAAATTCCTGATGCCATATTTTCTGTGTTAACAAATTCAACACCGCTACTAATGTTAATCAACTCTGTACCTTGAATGGTATATAATTTAACCGAATTAACCTCTACTCCATTTTTAGTATTAATAAATACACCTTTGTCTGCGGGGTTAGGATAAATAGATAATAGATTGTCTAGATTGAATTCAGCAACACTTAAAGAACTTATAACTTCGGTTGTAACAGTGTTGGTAATTATCGGTTGATTAAAATCGAAAAATATACTTGCGTTGCCAGACATTACATCACCAACTTGGATTGAAGTTATTGGTTTAATTTTATAAGCAATATAACCATTACTTCCAGGTTCATCTATCGCTTCGTAAGGTAAATTAATATTGTCAAAATAAAATTCTACTTCGTTTCCATTAGTTATATTTACACTGTAATCGTGACTTGAACTAACCATTTTAATGGTACTCCAATCTAATTCAGCATCGAAATTATCTTCAATTCTAACAAAAGTCGCATTTGCACTTCCTGTGTTTTGAAATCTAATTATATAATATAAATACTCACCTGTTTCATCTGTAGTAATCGTTTCTCCTTGTAATACGCGCTTATCGTTTGGATCGAAAGCATTAACAACAATTTGTTCTAAATTAAAAGTATTATCGTTTGGAGTGTAATCATTTGTGTTTGGTAACACTGTTGCTGTAAAATTTAAAATATCACCTCCATTTACAGTTGGTGGGGCAAATGTTTGCATTACAATATCTATTTCTTGAGTTTGGAATGGATTTAAGCTAGCAATAGAAAAATCTAAACTATTAGTTGCTGAGCTATTTTCTGCTGGTACTGCAGAAACAAAAGATTGTTTTGTATCATCAAAAACTAAACTTGCACTTATATTGTTTACTGTCTGTGTTCCAATGTTTTCTATAACCAATTTGTATTCTGCTTCAAAACCTGGACGTGCATCACTAATTGGTAAAAGCGTGATGTTTAAATCGTTTATAGTTTGGTTTGCTGTTAGGCAGAAATCTACTTGTTGCGAAGATGAATTTGTAAAATCTATTGTAGAAGATATTGGTGTTGCATTAAAGTAGTCTGGAAGATTATAAAATGATACTGTTAAAGAGTTATCACTAGTATAGAGAACATACTCACCTCCATTGATTAATTTTAAATTATTTGTATTGCCGTTATTAGCATTTAAAAAAATATTATTTACTGGTATATCCAACATATCACAACCATTATTATCTTGATCGAAATAAACTTCTCCAGAAACACCATTACATTCATTAGATAATGAGTCTCCATTAAAAGACCAGCCAAAATCATTTATTAAATCTGTTCTTGTACTTACATCACAGTATTTTAAGCCTAATGCTCCTAAACCTGAAGTTGAACCAAGTGTAGCTGGATATATTCCTAAATTATAAAATTGTGACAATAATGCATCATAATTATTTGAGTCTAATCCTGATGAATTAAGAAAATTATATAAATATAGACCATCATTAAATTGCCAATTAGAAATATCTTGATTAAAAGAATGAGCATTATTAAACATATAGTTTACTTGTTGCGCATTTGAAATGTCCCAATTACTAACATCTTGATTAAAAGAAATTGCATCACTAAAAACATATGCTAAACTATACATATTTGACACATCCCAATTAGATAATGGTTGATTAAACGAAGTTGCTCCTGAAAAGATACCAGTCATTGACTGCACATTAGAAGTATTCCAATTATTTAATGGTTGATTAAAGCTAGTTTGATAAAACATATAATTAATGTTAGATACATTTGATATATTCCAATTATCTATTGGTTGATTGAAGTTAAAAGCTTCTGCAAACATTTTATTCATAGATATAACATTAGATACATTCCAATTTTCCAAAGGCTGATTAAATGACGATGCTTTATTAAACATTTGATTCATATCATTAACATTAGAAACATCCCAATTATCTAATGGCTGATTAAATGATGATGCTTCATTAAACGACAAAGCCATTGCATTTACCCCAGAAACATCCCAGTTATTTAAAGGTTGATTGAAAGAAGATGCTCCTGAAAATAACTCTTTCATCGTAAAGACATTAGCTACATTCCAAGAATTCAAAGGCTGATTGAATGAGCTAGCTCCTTTGAAAACTTCATAAAGTTGTTGAACATTAGAAATATCCCAATTATCTATCGCTCCATTAAAGCTCGTTGCTTCCATAAATACTTGTTGTAGACTATTAACATTTGATATATCCCAATTATCTAAAGACTGATTAAACATTGTTGAGCCTGAAAATATTCTATTAATATTAGTAACATTAGTGGTAGTCCAAGAATTTAAGGGTTGATTAAATAATATTGCGTTTTCAAACATTCCACTCATGTCAGAAACATTAGTGATATTCCAATTATCCAGAGGTTGATTAAAATTATTCGCAGCGTAAAAAAGATAATTCATTCCTAAAACACTAGAAACATCCCAACTATCTATTGGCTGATTAAACGAATCTGCATGATAAAACATTCCGCTCATAACTGTTACATTAGAAACATCCCAACTATTTAAAGGTTGATTAAAAGAAGTAGCACTATTAAACATATAAGCCATATTAGTGACATTTGATACATCCCAATTATCCAATGGTTGATTAAATGAATGTGCAGAATAAAAAAGTAAATTCATATTAGTGACATTAGACACATCCCAATTATTAATATTAGAATTAATAGAAGTAGCAAATGCAAACATATTTTCCATACTAGTTACTTGACTAAGATTTGGTACATCTGTAGCATTTATTACCAAATTATGACAACCATAAAATGCATTTTTCATTGAAAGCCATTGTATGTCTCCCCATTGTTCAATTGTTTTTAATTTATTAGCATAATTATTTCCATTAAAATAAATTCTTGGAAATACTCCTGAGATACTTACTGTATAAATTCCTGCTTGGTTGTAATTATGGTTTGTTGTTCCATTTAAGTTATTTACAATAGTACCATCACCAAAATCAACTGTATAATTATAGCTAAGACCACAACCATTACAACTTGGAATAGTTATACCTAAATCTCCATCTGTAACTTCCCAAGTAGTTATAAAAGGTTCTTGCGCATTACAAAAAATAGAAAAAAAAATTAAAGCAAAAAATAAGTAAAGTTTTTTCATAATAATTTAATTAGAAAACCAATATACCTTTTTAAGATTTCGCGCACAAATGATAATTCATATTCGCTTAGATAAAACAAAAAAACGCAATCAAATTAATGATTGCGTTTTTAATATTTCTAAGTACTTATCTAAGATACTCAGCCAAGCTGAGCCATAAGCGCTTCACTCAATTTTTGCTATGCAAAATTTGGCTCTCTGCTTACTTAACTTCTTCGAAATCTACATCTTCTACATCGCTACTTTCGTTTGCGTTACCTGCACCGTTTGCATCTGGTCCTGGTTGCGCTCCGCCTTGAGCATCTGCTTGAGCTTTGTACATTTCTTCACTTGCTACTTTCCAAGCTTCATTAATTTTTTCTAAAGCTGGATCAATTACTGCAAGATCTTTAGATTCGTATGCTTTTTTCAATTCTTCTAAAGCCTCTTCAATTGGTGCTTTTTTATCATCAGATAATTTATCACCAAATTCTTTTAATTGCTTTTCCGTTTGGAAAATCATAGAATCTGCTTCGTTTAATTTCTTAGCATTCTCCGCTAATTTAGCATCGGCATCAGCGTTCGCTTCAGCATCTGCTTTCATTTTTTGAATTTCTTCTTCAGTTAAACCAGAAGACGCTTCAATACGAATATCTTGTGTCTTGTTTGTTGCTTTATCTGTTGCAGAAACTTTAATGATTCCGTTTGCATCGATATCGAAAGTTACTTCAATTTGAGGTGTTCCTCTTTGTGCTGGTGGAAGACCGTCTAAGTGAAAACGTCCAATTGTATTGTTGTCTCCTGCCATAGCACGTTCACCTTGTAATACGTGAATTTCTACAGATGGTTGATTATCTGCTGCTGTAGAGAAAACTTGCGATTTTTTAGTTGGAATAGTTGTATTCGCTTCAATAAGTTTCGTCATTACGTTACCCATTGTTTCGATTCCTAAAGATAAAGGTGTTACATCTAAAAGTAATACATCTTTAACATCTCCAGATAATACACCACCTTGAATTCCTGCTCCTAAAGAAACAACCTCATCTGGGTTTACACCTTTACTTGGTGATTTTCCAAAAAATGCTTCTACAGCTTTTTGAACTGCTGGAATACGTGTTGAACCTCCTACTAATATAACTTGATCGATATCACTTTTAGTTAATCCTGCTGCTTTTAAAGCCGATTGACAAGGATCGATAGTTCTTTTTACTAAATCGTCTATTAACTGCTCGAATTTAGAACGTGTTAATGTACGTACTAAGTGTTTTGGTCCTGATGCAGTTGCTGTAATATAAGGTAAGTTAATTTCAGTTTGCTCTGAAGAAGATAATTCAATCTTCGCTTTTTCAGCCGCTTCCTTTAAACGTTGTAGTGACATAGGATCTTTTCTTAAATCCATAGACTCTTCTGCGTTAAACTCATCTGCCAACCAGTTGATAATTTTATCATCAACATCATCACCACCTAAATGCGTATCTCCTTCTGTAGATAATACTTCGAATACACCATCTCCTAATTCTAAGATAGATACATCATGTGTTCCTCCACCAAAATCGAATACAACGATTTTTTGATCAGTTCCTTTTTTGTCCATACCGTAAGCTAAAGCTGCTGCTGTAGGCTCGTTGATAATACGACGTACTTTTAAACCTGCAATTTCTCCTGCTTCTTTAGTTGCTTGACGTTGTGCATCGTTAAAATAAGCTGGTACTGTAATAACAGCTTCTGTTACTGTTGCTCCTAAATAATCTTCAGCAGTTTTCTTCATTTTTTGAAGAATCATTGCAGATAATTCTTGAGGACTGTATAAACGACCATCAATGTCTACTCTTGGTGTATCGTTATCTCCTTTTACTACCTTGTAAGGTACGCGACCTGCTTCAGTTTTCGCATCAGAAAACTTAGTTCCCATAAAACGTTTAATAGAATAAACTGTTTTTGTAGGGTTAGTTACTGCTTGTCTTTTTGCTGGATCACCAACTTTAATTTCGCCTCCTTCAACAAAAGCGATTACTGAAGGTGTTGTTCGTTTACCTTCTGCGTTTGGGATTACAACTGGCTCGTTACCTTCCATTACAGAAACACAAGAGTTGGTTGTACCTAAATCGATTCCAATAATCTTACTCATAATTTTATATTTTTTAATTTTGCCTTGTAAATGTTACGGTCTGTTTAAAACAATGATTATGCCAACAAAACAAATATGACATCGTGTCAGTTTATTTTTTTTACCTTTATAATGTGCCATTATTTAGTAACAGATATTATTCGTTAATACCCGAATAAATTTAGTTACTACAGAAGTAAAATCTATCTTTGTAATACTAATTATAAAAGGAAGTAATATAATGGAATGCATTTCGGTTTTTGACATGTTAAAAATAGGCGTCGGTCCTTCAAGTTCTCATACTTTAGGCCCATGGCGTGCAGGTGAACGTTGGATTTACGAATTAAAATCGGACGATGTTTTTAGCAGGATTGATCATGTTAAAGTCGATTTATACGGTTCTCTATCCTTAACAGGAAAAGGGCACGCCACAGATCTAGCAACAATGCTTGGTTTAAGCGGTTCTGATCCAGAATATATACCTACAGATACTATAGATATTATTATCGCTTCCATTACCAATACCCATAAGTTGGTTTTAA
>JAGPVI010000362.1 GCA_018067115.1 Bizionia sp.
CGATGTTAATTTTGTAGATGCTGAACTTATTAATGGAGAATATGTTGTTGAAAGAACTGGAATAAGTCATCAAACAGGAAATCCAACAGAACCATATTTTCAAACTACAAATAAGACAGTTTTTAACCATCTAAAACAAAAAATAAGAGTTGAAGAAAATGGTAATTATGAAAATTTTGTTCAGACTTTCATTTATGATAGTGAAGGCAATTTAATTGAAGAAAGAATAAGTAATACGACTAACGGATTGTTTAACTATGATGAAAAAGTAATCTATGTATACGGAAATAAATACAATGAGAAACTAAATAAAATGGTTAGCCTTCTACAATATTCCAAGTACGATAATTATTTAGAAGTATTTTACTCATATTCCCAATTTGGAGATTTAATGGTTCAATTTGTAAAAGAAAAAAAGCGTAACCAAACAATTATTACTGAAAACCAAAATTTGTATATGTACGATGATAAGGGAAATTGGATTATAAAAAAACATCTTGAAAATGGAGAATTGATTTCTACTTTCAAAAGAGAATATGGAGATTTTTCGAAATATTTTAAAGAAAGCAATGAGGATAACGATGATTTGCCTTTTTGATAACAAATAAAATAAATCTGACGTGTCGCAACGTTTTTAACAACAAGTGTAATTAATTTCACGGTTCTGAACTACCTGGAAATTCGTAGAAATTCCCTCTGGTTCGTTTTCTTTTCTAATTTAGTTGCTATTTGGAGGGTTTCGTGCTATACACGCCACAGCTCATATACGTAAACGTTGTGTTTTATTATCCAAACAGAAATTATAAAAGAATCTAAATAAAATGAAAAATATAGGTTATTCATCCGATACTATTGCAATATTAATCACAACCTTTTTATGGTTAATATTGTGCATATTATTTATTACTACACTAGTATTAAATAGAAATAATCTAAATAATATATTTAGCAATAGAAAAAAAAATTACTTGTTTTTAATAAGTTTAGTAATTCTTCCTATTTTATCCAGGTTTTCTTTCAATTTTTGTGAAAGTATTTTTTTGAATACTTGTTCCGGAGCAGAATCTTTTTCTGCATTCGAAAGAAGTGTATCGCAATCATTTGGTGTAATTGCGCTTATTTTATGGTATGGATTTTTTATTATTCTAGCATTAATATTTTTAACTGGTTTGATAAAACCAAAATATGTGAAATTTGAAAAACGTCTAAATATATTTATTTTAAGTTTTTTAATTCTATTCTATAGTGGATTTATGACACTTGTTTTTCTAATTTCTACTAATTTTGCTGTACAAGGTCATGTATATACTAATTGCTAAAAAAATAATAAAAACACAAGAAGTATTCAATTATTTGCTTGGTTTTAGGCTACTTTGAAATTCCTTCAGAATTTCCTCTGGTTCGCTCCGTTTTTGCTGAATTAATTGTTTAACCCCACAACTAATGAGATTCATAACCATTTAACCTCTATACCCTCCCCCTCATATAAACAACATTCCCTGTTTCCATATCAAAATAGGGGAGTGCTCCATCTTGCCTAGTGGGTATGTTTTTTACTAAATGGTAACGTTTTGTGAGTTTATCGCTAAGTAGTTTAAAATCTGCTTTTGTAGCTGGTTTGTTATCTAATGGCGTAAATATAGATTTTATTGAATCGGCGAGTAGACTTCCTGCTGCTGCATTTCCAATGCCAGCTGTGCTTATGGATTCAATTTTTGTTTTGGGTAGTGGAGGTGGTGGTAACGCTGTATGCATTGTTGTGGTAATGGGAGTAAGGTCAGCAGTCTTATTCTGGTTCGATTTCCTTAAATGGTAGGCTTTCGAACGGCAAGTGGCACTACAATATTTTTGAACACGACGTCGTTTTGGCTCAAATTCATTAAAACAATACTCGCAAGTGTAATATTTCATATTTTTAATTTAACGTATAACAAACGTTTGTTTGACGCTAAATTAATCATTTTTATTAGTTTTCAACCATCTTAGGTGAAAATTTAGTCTAGAGTTACATTAAATACTGAAGTTAATAGCAACCTATCGACCTCCTCATCATCTATCACTAATTTCTGCTTTTTAGGAGGTGTGCTTTCTACCACAGGTTTACTTACAGTTGGAATAGGGGTTTCGACGGGTTCAATAATACTAGGAACAACATTCTTTTCTACGGTAGGTGTAATTGTTTTAAATTGATCTAGAAACTTTAAATCGGCGCTAGGTGAGGTGTCAAAATAAGAATCAAATTCTTTAGCATGCCTTTCGAAATAATCTAATTGCAATTTAAAAAGGTTTACAATTTTGAGATCTAGATTTTTAAAAATAGTATCAATATTATGATACATCCAGTTTGTGATAAACAAATAGCCTTCTAAATATGTTTTATATTTATTTAGTAGTATTTGAAACGGTGCAGCATCTATTTCCTTTTTAGCTTCAAATAAAAGAAATAGATTATTTTCTAGGTGCTCATTTTTGTTTATTAACTTTAGCATAGAAAAATCTTTAAGATCATCGAAATGTTGATCTTTCGTTTCCAGATAGTATAGTTTATTTACGGTCTGAACAGGAATTACGCCTTCATAAATACTTCCCTTTAGTATTGAAAACGCAGCCTCTGGAACATAAACGACAAAGTCCTTACTTAAATTCTCTTTTAGTGTTGTTAAAATATTCATAGCGCTTATAATAAGTCTGAATAATCTTTTGGCAGTTCAGCATCAATATCTCTCAGATATTTTTCTAGCGCATCCATAGAGGAGTGACCTGTAATACCCATTAATTCACTTTTAGCTGCGTGAGACGATGAGTTTTCTAATAATCCACGATATAATTTCGTAATAAACGTGTGTCTAAAACTGTATAAGGCGTGATTTTCACCCAGTTTAAAATGATCTTTTACTACTGTTTTAAAACGTTTTGAAAAATAATCTCGTCTATTGTTTTCTGTAGCGTCCCAAGTTCCACCAATTTTTGTTGGCGTGAAAAAGTGATTTTCAGGATGAAGCTTTGATAAATCGGGCAATTCTTTAAGTAACAGCTTCGGAATTAACTTCGTTTTTAAAGGACTGTTCTTAGCTTTAAACTGTATTGTGTTATTCTCTAAGTCAAAATCTTTTACTTTCAACCTGCACACCTCTATTGGTCTTAGGAGGTTGTAAGAAATGAATTTAATATACAACAACAGTATAGGATCTTCCTTTTGTAAGTATTCAAATATTTTTTCTTGTTCCGTGAGACTATAGGTCTGGTTTCGTTTAGGGGTGCTTTTAAGAACAGAAATCTTTTTAATAGGGTTGTGCTCAATAATCTCATTATCCTCTAACGTTTGCATTAAACTACTTAGGTTAAGGCGATAATTGTTTCTATTTCTAGAACTCGATCTTAGTAATATAAAATTCAGAAAAGCCAAAGCAGCTTTTTTATCAAATTGATCGATGGTTTTTATTTCTGGTCGCTTGTCTTTAGCCCATTTTACCACCGCATTGGTACTGTAAAGGTAATCTTGAAGCGAACGTTCGTTGATTACTTTGGCTTTTAGCTTTAAACTAAAATCGAAAGCTTCACGTAAAGTCATTTTAGGGTTTTCTTTCTCAGCCTCCAATGTTGCTAGAGGTAAAGCAGGCTCTACAGCTATTTCTACAGAGTTTGTAGCAGCGATCGCCACTTTTTGCTTCTTTATTTTTGGTACTATAGGTTTACTTTTTTCGGCTAATTGCTCCTTGTGATAATCGGTATTATTAATATATGGATTATAGCCTTCTTGTAGTAATTTTAGAAGCCTTCTGCGGTAGCGAGAAAGGAGCATCATTCTCTCCTCTTTGGTCTTGTGTGAGTTAGCAGCTCCATAAATGTTTTTCATCCGTTTTAGGCGTCCAGTTTTAGGATCTCTAAATGAAAAATAAACGTACCAGCGTTTTGATAAATCGCCATGTGCAATGTAAATTTTTGGAGGTGAAAAATCTTTTTTGTGTGCCAAATCGTGTTCTAAATCGTGTTCATTATCGTGTTCAAATGTAATGATTTCGTTTGTAGTAAGCATAAAAAAACGGTTTAGAGTGAACTAAACCGTTTGTTTTGAATTGAATAAGATTTGTAGCGAGAACGAGAATTGAACTCGTGACCTCCGGGTTATGAATCCGACGCTCTAACCGACTGAGCTACCTCGCCATAATTTTGAGAGTGCAAATATAACAACTATTTCCAATGAAGCAAATAAAAAGACAAATAAAATTTTTATTTCATTACAGTGCAAAACTTACCAATTAATGTATATATTGTCGACATAATTTTTAAAGAAAATATGGAAGATAAAGTTAAATACGAATTAGAATTTCCTATTCACGCTTCACCCTCATTGCTATATCAATATATATCAACACCTTCTGGTTTATCAGAATGGTTTGCCGATAATGTTAACTCAAGAGGTGAGTTATTTAAATTTATTTGGGATGGATCTGAAGAGCAGGCAAAGTTAGTGACTAAAAAAAGTGGCGAACGCATTAAGTTTAAATGGTTAGCAGATGAAGTAGATTCTTATTTCTTTGAAATTAAAATTCAAGTGGATGAAATTACTAAAGATGTGTCTATTATTATAATCGATTTCGCTGAAGCAGATGAAGTTGAAGAATCGAAAATGCTTTGGGAAAATCAAATCTCAGATTTAAAACAGGTATTAGGTTCTGCATAGCATAAAAAATAGAATTAAAACTTATATTTGTCCTGAAGAAATTCAGGACTTTTTTTATGATAAATTTTAACGGTAACATTCAAGAAAACGATACTATTTTAACTCCCAACAATAGAGGGTATTCCTATGGAGACGCTCTATTTGAAACGGTAAAAGCATCTCACGGGAAATTACTATTTTGGGAAGATCATTACTTTAGGCTAATGGCTTCGATGCGTATTATGCGTATGGAAATACCTATGGCTTTTACAATGGAGTTTTTAGAAGCCGAAGTTTTAAAAATTTTAGAAAGCGAAGGTTTAACTCAAGCATCAGCACGTGTAAAATTGCAAGTGCACAGAAATGCTGGCGGTTTGTATTTACCAACAAACAATAATGTTACTTTTATTATCTCGGCTAAAAAACTAGAGTCTGATTTTTATTTGCTGAATGAATCCCCATACGAAGTCGATTTGTTTAAGGATTTTTACGTTGCTCCTGGCTTGTTATCAACATTAAAAACGAATAACAAGGCGATAAACGTTATTGGAAGCATCTATGCCGAAGAAAATGATTTAGACAATTGCTTTCTTATAAACACTAATAAAAGCGTGGTTGAAGCATTGAACGGAAATATCTTTTTAGTGAAAGGAAACACCATTAAAACGCCACCACTAACCGATGGTTGCCTAAAAGGCATAATGCGAAAGCAAATAATGCAGGTTTTAGAGTTACTGCCAGAGTACGAGCTCTTAGAAGAATCAATTTCTCCTTTCGAACTTCAAAAAGCCGATGAGTTATTTATTACCAATGTTATTACAGGAATTCAGCCTATAACAAAATATAGAAAAAAGGAATATGTAAATACCGTTGCAAAAGGGTTATTACAAAAACTTAATGTAAAAGTAAGACTAGGTTAATTATAACTAGGATTTTCTGGGGCATTAGACCAAATACAGTAATCGCCACCCAATTCGACCATTTTTTCTTTCCAGAAAAATTCGTAGTCTTTTTCTATAATTGCTTTTTTGTGGACGTTTTTAGTCACTACCCACGCATTGGTTTTTAATTCGTTTTCTAGTTGGTTTATTTCCCAACCAGAATAGCCTAAGAAAAACTTAATGTCTTTTTCCGTTATTTTACCTTGAATAATTAATTTAGATACTTCACTAAAATCACCACCCCAATATATACCTAGAGAAATCTCTATGCTATTAGGTATTAATTCTGGTACTTTATGTATAAAGTATAAGTTATCTTGTTCTACGGGGCCGCCATTATATACTTTAAATGGTGTCTCGATCTCCGGAATTAGCTCGTCTATAGTGTATCCTAGTGGCTTATTTAATATAAAGCCAATAGAACCTTCATTAGAGTGGTCTGTTAATAAAACGATAGAACGATTAAAAGATAAATCCCCAATTATTGAGGGCTCTGCTATTAATAAATCTCCTTTGGTTGGCTTAGTTAAAATCATTTTAGAAAGATTTAATTTAACTAAAAGTAGTTTTTTTTTTAATTAAATGCAATATTTTGAAAATAAAATCAATAAAAAAAAGCCTCCATTACTGAAGGCTTAGTTATATTATTGATGCTAAAAACTTAGTTTACAGCATTTGATAAATCAGAACCAGCTTTAAACTTTACAACGTTTTTTGCTTTAATTTTGATTGTTTTTCCAGTTTGAGGATTTCTTCCGTCTCTTGCAGCTCTTTGAGATACCGACCAAGATCCAAAACCTACTAATGAAACTCTATCGCCTTTCTTTAAAGCGCCTTCAATTTCAGTTAACGCACATTCTAAAGCTTTTTTTGAGGCTGCTTTAGTAATTCCTGCGTGTTCTGCCATAGCATCGATTAAATCTGTTTTGTTCATAATTTTAATTTTAATATTAATAAAAGTTGGTTAAACATTATTGTTAAATCCTTTACAAATTTATACGGATTATGCTACCATGCAAGTAATGACGCGGGAAATACGTTATATTGTTAATAACTTACGCCTTTTGTTAATAAAGAAGGTTAGTTTAATGTGTTTTTTTGAAATATCAGCAACGATGCGGTCTTAGAGCATTTTTGCATCTGCTTTCACTTCATATCCATTTAAAAGTGACTTTATGTCCATTGTTTTTTTTCCTGGAAGTTTTATATTAAGTATAGAAATATATCCGCCGTTTACCGCCACCTTCATTTCTTTTTTTGTGCTCACAATAGTCCCAATCGCTAAATCATGTAAATCTATTTCCTTTGCTACAGAATAGATTTTAATGTCTAATGTGTCGTCTCCATTTTGGAATATACACCATGCTGCTGGATACGGACTTAAGCCACGAATATGGTTGTGTATGGTGGTAATAGGAGCATTCCAGTCTATTTTACAGTTGTCTCTGTTTAATTTGTATGCTGTTTTGCTAATCGTGTCTTCAGGCTGCGGAGTCGTAGTGACCTTACCTGTACCAATTAAATTTACCGTTTTAATAATTAGGTCGCTACCTAAATACATAAGCTTATCGTGCAGGCTTCCGGCATTTTCTTTGGGATCAATAGCAAGTTCCTCCTGAAGAATCATTGCGCCAGTGTCAATTTTTTCATCTATAAAAAAAGTAGAAACGCCTGTTTTTTCTTCACCATTTATAATTGCCCAATTAATAGGGGCAGCACCACGATAATTTGGTAATAAGGACGCGTGCAAATTAAATGTACCATATTCTGGCATTTGCCATACTGCTTTTGGGAGCATTCTAAAAGCAACTACTATTTGCAAATTAGCTTTTAAGGCACGTAATTCGTCCAAAAAAGTGTCGTCTTTTAAATTGGTGGGCTGTAAAATGGTTAGTCCTTTTTCTTTAGCAAATACCTTTACCGCACTTTCATTTAGCTTTCTACCACGACCTGCTGGTTTGTCTGGCGCTGTAATAACCCCAACAATAGTGCAATTATTTTCTAAAAGTGCTTTTAATTGTGTGACAGCAAAATCTGGTGTGCCCATAAATACAATTCGTAATTCTCTAGTGGTCTCTTTCATTATATATGTGCTAATTTATAGGTGTTTGTTTTTGTAAGTTTTATAATCTCGTATTCTAACAACTCTGTAAGT
>JAGPVI010000368.1 GCA_018067115.1 Bizionia sp.
AAAGAGCGTGTTTTAGAATTCTTTGAGAAATATTTTAAAGATGCTCTAGAATTAATGCCGAATCTTATCGATGATTTTTTCGAAAATCCTACCGCGCCACTCGGAACTGTAAAATGTTCTCCTTGGCATTATAAAGGGAAGACCATTTTATTAGGGGACGCCGCCCATGCTATTGTTCCATTTTACGGACAAGGTATGAATGCCTCTTTTGAAGATGTAGTAGAATTTGATACATTTTTAGATCAAGGTTTCACCACTTGGGAAGCTGTATTTGAAGCTTATGAAAAATCTAGAAAACAAGATACCGATGCCATCGCCGATTTAGCAATAGACAACTTTCACGAAATGAAAGGCCATGTTAATCATGCCGATTTTAGAGAGAAAAGAAATCTAGAAATGGCTTTCGAAAAAGAATTCCCAGACGACTATTCTTCAAAATATTCTTTAGTAACCTTTAATGAAAAAATAGGATACCGTGAAGCGATGTTAAGAGGGCGCGCACAGGATAAAGCAATTTTAAATATGCTTGCCGACGGGGTGATAAAAACGCCATTAGATTTATCGCCAGACACTTTAAAACAAACTTTAAGAAACGTTCAAAAAGAAACCAATAACATTCTAGAAGACGATAGAGTCGCTGGTTTAAAATAATATACAAATGAAAGATCAACATACAGAAGTTTCAGCTTCAAACGAGACAAAAAAGGTAACCCCTAGAGGTGCGTATCCACTAACTAAACGCGTTGGCGATTTTATATTCGTTTCTGGAACGAGCTCTCGCCGTGCAGATAACACCATTGCCGGTGTCGATATTATTGACGAAATGGGCACAAAACACTTAAATGCAGAAGTACAAACACGTGAGGTTATAAAAAACATAGAAAAGAACTTAGCGAAAGAAGGTGCAACATTAAAAGACGTTGTCGATGTGACCTCTTTTTTAGTGAATATGAATGACTTCGCAGGTTATAATAAAGCCTATGCAGAGTTTTTTAGTAAAGAAGACGGCCCAACACGCACAACTGTTGCTGTACATCAATTACCACATCCAGATTTGGTAGTAGAAATTAAAGTGATGGCTTATAAGAAAAAAGAATCTTAAGACTTAAATTTTTTAATGATGGCTTTTTCGGTTCTGTAAACAACATAAAAAGATCCCATTATAAAAAACGGAATAGCTAAGGCCGGCCCTGTTACTTCACCTAGGTTTAGAAACAAACCTATACACCCTAAAATAAAAAGTAATAGGCCGTACTTAAGAAATAATTTTCCAGAATACAAATGAGCAAAACCCCAATGCAACTGACTTTTCATTGCGTTTTTTGTTCTAAAGCCATAAAACCAATTCACTGATTTTGGTGGGTGATTTTTAAACCAATATCCGGTAAGAATCGTGAAAAACGAAAAACCAAATAGGATAATGGAAAAATGATTTTCTGGTGTCATTTTGAAGGCTGTTTAAGGATTAAAATAATATATTTCAATACGTATTTAGATATAAATCATAATTTTAATGACGATACAAAACTACATCAACGGGCATTTTCAAGATCCTTTAGAAAATAATTGGATCGATAACTATTGTCCTGCAAACGGTCAAATTTACGGTAAAATTCCGAATTCCTCAACAACCGATGTCGATGCTGCTTATTCTGCAGCAAAGCAAGCATTTCCGAGTTGGTCCAAAACCACCTTAGAAACCCGTAGTCGTATTCTTATTAAGATTTCTGAGTTAATAGAAGCCAATCTCGAACGGTTTGCCGAAGCCGAAAGTAAAGATAACGGCAAACCCGTAAGTCTTGCTAAAACAGTAGATATCCCTAGAGCAGCAAGTAATTTTCGTTTCTTCGGAAACGCTATCACACAATTTGCTAGCGAAAGCCATGAAAGTGTTGGCCAAGATGCTGTAAACTACACGTTGCGCCAACCTATTGGTGTTGTAGGTTGTATATCGCCGTGGAATTTACCTTTATATTTATTTACATGGAAGATTGCACCTGCTATTGCTGCTGGTAATTGCGTAGTCGCAAAACCAAGTGAGGTAACACCTATGACAGCTTATTTACTTGGAGAAATCTGTAACGAAGCTGGGCTACCAAAAGGCGTTCTTAATATTGTTCACGGTTTAGGGACCTCGACCGGTCAAGCCATTGTAGAACATTCAGATATTAAAGCCATTTCTTTTACAGGAGGCACAGAAACTGGTGCTCATATTGCTAGAGTAGCTGCACCAATGTTTAAAAAATTATCTTTAGAATTGGGCGGAAAAAATCCGAATATCATTTTTGCAGATTGCGATTATGACGATATGTTGACTACTACAGTTCGCTCTTCATTCGCCAATCAAGGGCAAATCTGTTTATGTGGAAGCCGCATTTTTGTAGAAGCTTCTATTTACAAGCAATTTAAAAAAGATTTTGTCGCTAAGGTATCCGCTTTAAAAGTAGGACACCCATCGGAAGACTCCACAAATATAGGTGCTTTGGTTTCTAAACCACATCTTGAAAAAGTAATGAGCTACATTGATATCGCCAAGAAAGAAAAAGGGACGGTACTATGTGGTGGAAATAAAGTCACTGTAAAAGGCTTTGAAAATGGTTATTATTTAGAACCGACGGTTATCGAGGTCACAGATGATGAATGCCGCGTAAATCAAGAAGAGATCTTCGGACCGGTAGTAACGATTATGCCATTTACCACGGAAGAAGAGGTGCTTGAAATGGCAAATAAAGTGAAATATGGTTTATCGGCTACATTATGGACTAACAACTTAAAACGAACAATGCAGCTAAGCAATCAATTACAAGCCGGTATTGTTTGGGTAAACACGTGGATGATGCGCGATTTACGCACCCCGTTTGGAGGAGTAAAAGCAAGTGGCGTTGGCCGCGAAGGTGGTTTTGAAGCGTTACGCTTTTTTACCGAAGCTAAAAACGTGTGCATTAAATATTAGATATATAAACAAGTACCTTAAATAAACTATAGAGGTTACTTTTTAAAATAATTACAAAGACAATGAATTTAAACTTAAATAATAAAAACGCATTAGTTTGCGGAAGCACCGCAGGAATAGGAAAAGCAACAGCTATAGCTCTAGCTGAAGAAGGTGTAAACGTAACATTAATTGCTAGAAATGAAGAAAAATTAAAAGCGGTTTTAGCGGCATTACCTCAACATAGAAATCACAGTTATATTGTTGCCGATTTTTCGAATCCTGACACTTTAAAAGTAAAGGTTTCCGAGTATATTGACGCCAATAACGGGTTTCATATTTTGGTAAACAATACAGGAGGCCCAAAAGGAGGCCCCGTATTTTCGGCTACTTTAGAGGAGTTTGAAAGCGCCTTTACTCAGCATTTAAAATGCAACCACGTGCTAGCGCAAACAGTTGTTCCGTATATGAAAGCAGAAGGTTACGGACGTATTGTTAATGTTATTTCAACGTCGGTAAAACAACCTTTAGACGGTTTGGGTGTAAGCAATACTATTCGTGGAGCTGTTGCCAATTGGAGTAAAACTTTAGCGAATGAACTTGGTGGTTTTGGAATTACCGTAAATAATGTATTACCGGGGGCTACGGGAACGGAACGTTTAGAAGAAATTATAAAAAATAAGTCGGCTAAAACTGGTGTAAGTATTGACGATGCTAGTAACGCTATGAAAAGTGCTGTGCCTGCAAAACGCTTTGCCAAACCTGAAGAAATTGCTAATGCCATTACATTTTTAACGAGTGAAGCGGCGAGTTATATTAATGGAATTAATCTACCTGTTGACGGTGGAAGAACAAAATCATTATAAATGACACTACATTCTTTTTTTGATGTGTAGATTTATGCTTAATTTTAATACCAAAACCAGCGTTAAGGATAGAAGCGGCATCCTTTTTATAAACTTTGCGCGCAAGCAAGAGGTTTATAAAAAGATATAGCGAATAGCCTGACCCAACAGGGTAACGCCCAAAATATAAAACCATGAGTAATTTAGTATCGCCTTTAAATTTTAAGGCTTGGATTGAAGAAAACAGACACCTTTTAAAGCCACCCGTTGGTAATAAAGTCGTTTGGAAAGATGGGGATTTTATAGTGATGGTTGTTGGTGGACCTAACAGTAGAAAAGATTATCACTATAACGAAACGCCTGAATTTTTCTATCAAGTTGAAGGTGATATGGTGCTTAAAATTATCGATAATGGCACGCCAAAAGATGTGCATATTAAAGAGGGTGATATTTACTTATTACCGCCAAAAGTACCACACTCTCCACAACGAGAAGCCAATACTGTTGGATTGGTTATAGAATACAAACGACCAGAAGGTATGCGAGATGCCCTACTTTGGTTTTGCGAGAATTGTACCACCAAATTATATGAAGAAGATTTTACGGTTGAAAATATTGAAACCGATATGCCAAAAATTTTCGATAAATATTACAGTGATAAAGACAAGCGTTCGTGCCCTAACTGTGGTGAAACAATGCAGCCTCCACAACAAGTAAAAATAGATTAATTCTGTTTTTTGTTGTCTTTTAAAGTACTATAAACACTTAATAAACAAACTTATTTTCTGAGCATTCAGAACAAATAATTAAAGATTCCTGACCTCTCAGGACCATAGATATGAAACGTAAACTTAGAATTAACGGCCATTCTCACCTCTTACCTTATCCAGAGGAGATTCCGCAATTTATGAAGGATAAAGAGATTTTTTGGGTGGATAATGACCGAAAATTTATGCTTCAAAAAGATTGGAGTCGCCCAGTTACTGATTCTAGTTTTTTCTTAGACGAAAAGCTCGCTTGGATGGAGCGTTTTAAAATTGACCATGCTGTTATTTTAAACTTGTCGCAACTTTACGGTAACGGTTTGCGTGTGGAAGAAATGAAGCAAGCCTTACGTTTTCAAAATGATTTTAATGCCAAAGTACAGCGCGAAAACCCTAGTAAATTTACTAGTGGCTTCGTGGTACACCCTGGTTTTGTTCGTGGAGCGTGCTGGGAAATTGAACGCTGTGTAGAAGAACTAGATATGCGTTTGCTTTGCCTACCAACACACTATATGGATACCATTGGTACTTGGCGTTGTATTTTTGATGAGGAAAATGAGCCGATTTTTGAAATGGCTAACAAATACAATCTAGCGGTAGAAATCCACCCGTACGACGGTGAAAAATTTATAAAATTAGAGAACACTTCTTGGCGTTTTCACTTAATATGGATGTTAGCACAATGTGCTGATGCTTATCATTTTTTAACTTTAAATGGCTACCAAGATAAGTACCCAAATATGAGAACGTGCTTTGCACACGGAGGGCAATTAGCACAAATAAATCTAGGACGCCGTATTCAAGGTTTTGATGGAAGACCAGATTTATTTGAAGGCAAACACCACCCACGAAAAGCTGTTGGACATAAAAATATATTTTTCGACACATTAGTTCACGATACGGGTTCTTTAGAACTTTTATTAGGGAATCAAGGATCGAAACAAGTTATTATGGGATTAGATGACCCGTATCCTTTAGGGGAAATGGAGAGCGCCCAACAATCGTCGTATCCTGGGAAAATATTAGATTTGGCCATAGAGCGTAATATCATTAACCAAACCGATTATGATGCCATTTGGGAAGATAATGTGGTGCGTTGGTTATGTGGTGATGACGAAGCCGAAAAGAAAAAATTAATAGATAGAATTTTAGGAAACTAATGCATTTTATACCAGAAGAACTCGATGATTATGTGGTAGCTCACTCTGAAAACGAACCTCAGTTATTACAAGAACTAACACGAGAAACGTTTCAGAAAATTTTACAGCCTAGAATGTCTAGTGGCCCGTATCAAGGCCGTGTGTTAAGTATGATTTCGAAATTAATTCAGCCGAAAAACATTCTTGAAATAGGAACTTTTACGGGCTATTCGACATTGTGTTTGGCAGAAGGTTTACAGGCAAAAGGCACTTTAGATACTATAGATATTAACGAGGAACTTATAGATTTTCAAAGAAAGTATTTTGATGCGTCTAACTATGGGGCTCAAATTTCTCAACACCTAGGAAATGCATTAGATATTATACCGATGTTAGATAAGACTTTCGATTTGGTTTTTATTGATGCCGATAAGGACAATTACATTAATTACTTTCATTTAATCGTTGACAAGCTAAATCCGGGAGGTATTATTTTATCGGATAACGTATTATGGAGCGGAAAAGTGATTGAAACTTTAGACCCAAAAGACAAAATGACCAAAGCTGTTTTAGATTATAATACTTTGCTTAAAGAAGACAAGCGTGTAGAAACGGTGATGCTTCCTATTCGCGACGGATTAACCATTAGCCGTAAAATATAATAGTATGTCTTTTCTATAACTATAAAAAAAATCCTCTTCAAAAATGAAGAGGATTTTGTTTTTAAAACCGTTAACAATAAACAATGATTGCTTATTGTACAGCCTGTA
>JAGPVI010000372.1 GCA_018067115.1 Bizionia sp.
AATTTGCACCGCGACTTCATCTTTACAGGGTTTATTAGGAAAAAAACTCTCTGAAATCTCTAAATCACTCCCAGAAACAAAATTCCAGTTAATTAAAAACTGCACTTGTAATGTTACAATAGCTTCACCTTCTAATCGCAAATGTGTATCTCTCCAATACGCCTTGTCATTTGGATAATTAACATAAGCATCAGAAATATTTATGCCTCCAATATACCCAATGGCACCATCTATAATTACAATTTTACGATGGTTTCTATAATTCATACGTCCCGTAAACTTTGGAAATAGCACGGGCATAAAAGAATAAAATTCGACACCACATTCCTTAAGTTTAGTTTTCATTTTGCGTGTAATACTACTCCCAACGTCATCTATACTTAACCGTACTTTTACACCGTCTTTCGCCTTATCACAGAGAATATTTAAAACTTTAGTCCCAATATTATCATCCTTAATAATATAATATTCTATGTGAATGTGATGCTCTGCCGCCTTTAAATCCTCAAGTAAACGCTCGAATTTATTCTCACCATTCAGTAATATTTCAACTTTATTACATTTGGTTAAAGGTGCCTTGTCACTCTTTTGAAGTAGCTTAACTAGTTTTATTTTATCGTCTAAAAACTCGTGTTCTAAAGCATCTAATTCCGACTTAGATTGCTCTAAACTCTCGTTTAATCTTTTAACAATATTCTGATTTAAAATATTTTTTCTATTAAATATTTTACTCTTCCTATATTCTTGACCAAATAAGTAATAAACTAAAAGTCCTAAAAAAGGAAAAAACACTAAAACTATAATATAGGATAGTGTTTTTGTTGGGTTTATATTTCTAAATAACAGCGTACTTACCGCAGAAATGGCAAGCAGGTAGTTAATTACAATTAAAACATACCAAATGTTATCTTGTAGAAAATTTAGCATTAACGTTTGCTGGTATAATATCCTTCTCTAGGAATGTCTATATGATATTGTTTACGAGATTTATTATTCAAACTATTCTCTCTTAACCACGGATTATGGATTTTTAAAATTTTATAATTAATTCCTAAATCTTTTGAAAATTGAGCAAAATTAGACACCGCTGTATCTACTGCTACTTTGTAAGTAGGCACAAAACTATACAAGTCTTTTGGTCTAAAATTAAAACCATAGGTATCTGGGTTAGATAGAATTTCTTTTAAAGCTACAATTCTAAAAATATATCGACCGGTTTCTTCTCCTAGCAATAAATCGTAATACTCTTCTACTTTCTGCTCGTTTAAACGACGAGAAACACCATAATTCCCTGCATTATAAGCCGCTGCTGCCAACGTCCAAGACCCTAAACGCTCTTTAGAATCCTTCAAATATTTACAAGCAACTTCTGTAGCCTTTACTAGATGATAACGCTCATCTACATTATCATTAACTTCTAGTCCGTTTTCTTTTGCAGTAGCCGGCATAATCTGCCAAAAACCGCTTGCTCCCGCTGGAGAACGCGCATTTGTTAATCCGCTTTCTATAACTGCTAGGTATTTAAAATCATCAGGAATTCCATTCTTTTTGAGAATAGGCTCTATTATTGGAAAATACTTTTTGGCGCGTTTAAACATTAATAATGCGTTAGACTGCCAATAGGTATTTACTAACAATTCGCGATCCATTCGTTCTAAAATATCTGGATTCTGTAATGGCAATGCCTCTCCTGCAAAATCTAATTTTTCCGGTACTTGCAATGCATATACATTATACTCATTTTTTATTGTCTTTTCTAAATACTCGTCTGTTGGCGCCTCTTGAAACGCGTTAATTGATACAGCTCCAACCGCCAATAAACCCACCGCCATTAATCCTTTCTGTATGTATTTCATCTTCGTATAGTTTTTTATAAATTTAAAAAATATTGCTTTCTCTGCCTATATATTTAACCTAAAATTAGCTTTGGTAAATTCTCGTTAAACCATTTATACTTATTGAGTATCATTATATGTGTGCCTCCTTTAATAGTAATACAATCGCTTAAATAATGATGCGGAAAAACCAAATCTGCATCTCCGTGAATATGAATGGCTTCTGGTATGGCCTCATCTTGATCCCAACATACCATTTCTTTAATCGCCCAGTCTAAATATTTTTTATCGTTAACAGATAGGTATTTTTTATAGAGCTCCACACGTTTTGTAACGGTTTCTCCAAAGGCGAATTTTGTTAACAAATCCATATTAGCGAGTAACTGGGTAGGTAATAATTTATAGGCTTTGGTAGCCCGCAATACTTTTAAACGCCTAGGCATCTCCCGTCTTGTTTTTACACTAGAGACCACGAAAAGTTTCCGTAATTTAATGTGTTTACTCATTTCTTGAACCAATACGCCACCAAAAGACACCCCTAAAAGCACTATATTTTCGTGTTTAATATCCTTTATTATACGCAACGCATAATCTTTTAATGTCTCATTATCTAACGGAATAATCCAATGTAATTTATGCAGCTGAAACTGGTCTTTTGGCAATGATAAATTATCGAATATTGATGGGTTCGCAGCCATTCCTGGCATTAAATAAATATGGATTAAATCTTGACTCATAAGGTTTTAACAATATACATTTACTAATGATGATTATTATGCGTAAATTTGGAATATAAATTTATAAAATAGTTAGCACTATTTTTAGAATCTTCACTCACAAAACCCATAATTATGATAGATGCTGCTGAACTCGTTGATAATGAATTTCAACGACAATTTGAATTAACTATTGATGGCCATTTTGCGAAAATTGAATACTCTTTACAAGAACGTAAAATTTTCTTAACGAAATTAATTATTCCTGAAGGTATCACTAATGAAAACTTTAAGGATGAATTTTTAAAACTCGTTTTCGAAAATATTAAAGACCGCAATTTAAGCATTGTACCAACAAATCCAGAAATCGCAAAATTTGTAAGACGAAACAGACAATACAAAAGCTTGCTTCCCGTAGGCTTAAGAATTTAACAAAAAAAAGTCAAGCGCTAAGCTTGACTTTTTTTATTTATATTAGTTCTTTAGCAAATTCAAATCTCACCATACCATCATCATCAATACTCGTTAGTTCTATAGTGTGTAGGGTATTTACTAACTCTGGATTCCATGGTGCTTTTACTTTTACGTAGTTTTCTGTAAAGCCGTGAATATAACCTTCTTTATTTTCACTTTCAAAAAGCACTTCTCGTGTGCTGTTTAACTGGCTTTCGTAAAAAGAACGTCGTAGCTTAGCACTTAGGCCTCGCAACATTTTACTGCGCTTAGCTCGTACGTTTTTGGGCACTACACCCTCCATATCGGCAGCGACCGTGTTATCTCTTTCCGAATATGTAAACACGTGTAAATATGAGATATCTAGAGTGTTTAAAAAATTATAGGTTTCTAAAAATAACTCATCTGTTTCTCCGGGAAAACCAACAATAACATCCACACCAATACACGCGTGTGGCATTACCTCTTTTATTCTATTTACGCGATCCACATATAATTCTTTCAAATAGCGACGACGCATCAATTTTAATATTTCGTTACTTCCACTTTGCAATGGAATATGGAAATGCGGAACAAACGTTCTGCTTTTAGAAACAAAATCTATGGTTTCATTTTTAAGCAAATTAGGCTCTATAGAAGAGATCCGTAAACGTTCTATACCTTCAACAGTATCTAAAGCTTGAACCAGTTCGAAAAACGTATGTTCGTGCTTTTTGTTTCCAAATTCACCTTTACCGTAATCACCAATATTTACACCAGTTAAAACGATTTCCTTTATATCTCTCTCTGATATTTCTTTAGCGTTCTTTAGTACATTCTGTAAATCGTCACTTCTAGAAATCCCTCGAGCCAAAGGAATTGTACAATAGGTACATTTGTAATCGCAACCATCTTGCACCTTTAAAAACGCGCGTGTTCTATCTCCTATCGAGTAACTCCCCACATAAAAATCGGCTTCTTCGATTTCGCAAGAATGTACCTCGCCAAAATCATTTTTAGACAAGTCGTTTAAATAATCGGTGATTTTAAACTTTTCGGTAGCACCTAATACCAAATCCACACCATTAACATCTGCTAATTCTTGTGGTTTTAATTGCGCATAGCAACCTACTGCCACAACAAAAGCATCAGCATTTTTTTTCTGAGATTGTTTTACTATAGTCTTAAAACGTTTGTCGGCATTCTCTGTAACCGAGCAGGTGTTTATGACATATATATCGGCCGATTCTGAAAAATCTACACGATCAAATCCTTCCTCCTCAAAGCTTCTTGCTATTGTAGAAGTTTCAGAAAAATTAAGCTTACATCCTAGTGTATAAAAAGCGACTTTCTTTTTGCTCGACATACTTATTGACTTTCTAAATTTTCGTGCAAATTTAGCAAAAAAAAAAGAGTGTAACTATTGCTACACTCTTTAATTCAATATTTGAAGAAGACTACTGTTTAACAATCTTTCTTGAAATTGAACCTAAATTTGATTCAATTTTTAATATATAAATACCAGAATTTAAATCTGATAGATCTAATGTTGTATTATTTGATTGCTTATCAACTAATTGCCCTGTTACAGAATATAATTCTGTAGTAAACTCTTTAATTGTATTAGGTAAGCTAATGTTCACTTTGCTTGCAGTTGGATTTGGTGAGATAGATAAATCGGCGATAGAAAATGCATCTACACTTAAAGTAGAAAAATCTCTAACTTCCATAACTATATGCATGTCAGGAAAACCTATACTTGCAGTTGTTGCAGGAGGTGTAATACCACAAGCAGCAGAAGAAATATACCCTGGGTTAGTTTCTCCGTTGTTGTTACTTCCAATTTGGAAACCTGTTGTATTATTTGGAGCTGTACCATTAGACTCGTCTGGGGTTTCTACACCAAACACTAATTCTGGAGCAGATACGTTAGCAGAGATTGCAACATCTACTATAGTACCAGTGGCAGCATCTGTTAATGGCACACTTACTCTAGAGATTTCGGTTAAAGTTCCCGCAGGAAATGCTCCACCTGTATTACTATAAATAATAACATCTACAGAAAAATTTGCTGAAGCATTTGATACAGCTTCTACTGCAAAAGAAACTTCTTGTACGTTAAAAGTTGATGCATATGGTGTTAAATCGAAAACGCGATAAAAAATATTATCTGATACGACACCAGTTCCAGAACAAGCAACAGAGTTTGCTGCTATGATCGTGTTATCGGTAGTTTGTGATAATGTTACTTGAGCGTAAGTTCCACAAAAAACAAAAAAAGTTAATAATGCTAGAATGTAATTTTTTTTCATAATCTTTATTTTAAAGTGTTAGTGACTACCAAATATAAAAAATAAAAGTTATTATACAACATTATATTTTTATAAAAATGACAAAGAGAATTTTACACCTTAAAATGTTAAGTGCTTTTAAACAAACACATAGACTAATACGTATACACCATATATAGCTTCTATAACTCAAAAAATCAATCGCTTTCGCATTCACAATGCATAAAAATTAAATAGCAGAGATTTTGGCACGAGACTTATTATGATTTAAGAAGTTTTGCAGATAGCATGTTTATAAGCTAAAGTATAGGGGGTAACTTTTTTTTCTAGAATTGATTCCCGTATTTTTACCAAGTAAACACGTTCTCAACCTAATTATAATATGACAAAACATACGTTCAGGAAAACCCCTACACTAACCTATTGCTTTACAGTAAGTTGCTTTATTTTTATATTGTTATCCTGTGGAAATGAATCTGATAAGCACGAAGACGGTTTGGTATTTCGTTATAACGAACATAAAAACATTGGCTCTTTAGACCCCGCATTTGCAAAAGACAATGCCGATATTTGGGCAGTTAACCAATTATTTAATGGGTTAATACAAATGGACGAAAATTTAAATGTGGTGCCTAGTATTGCTGAGTCTTGGAATGTTTTTGATGATGCACTCACCTACTCATTTAAATTGAAAAACGATGTGTTTTTCCATAAACACGAGCTATTTGGCAAAGATTCCACTAGAAACGTTGTAGCCCAAGATTTTGAATATAGCTTATTTAGAAATTGCGATACCAATTTAGCATCTCCAGGAAGCTGGGTAGTTAACAATATTTTCGATATTAAGGCCATTACTGCTGATTCTTTACATATCACTTTAAAAACACCAGACCCCTCATTTTTAGGTAAATTAACAATGAAGTATTGCTCGGTCGTTCCCCAGGAAATTGTAGAACATTATGGCAATGATTTTAGAGCAAACCCCATTGGAACTGGCCCTTTTAAGTTTCAGAAATGGATTGAAAACATTAAATTAGTACTACGAAAAAACACTAATTATTTTGAAACCGATACAAACGGAAAGCCTCTACCTTATCTGGAAGCTATAGCTATCACTTTTTTACCAGACAAGCAAAGTGAATTTCTTCAGTTTATTCAAGGGAATTTAGATTTTTTAAATTCTTTAGACGCCTCATATCAAGATGATATTTTAACGACAACCGGTAAATTAAGAACAAAATACGAGGACAAAATAGATATAATACGCGGCCCCTATTTAAACACCGAGTATTTAGCGTTTTTTATGGACTCTGAAAGCCCTGAAATGCAATCTTCTCTTTTAAGGCAAGCTGTTAACTATGGTTTCGACAGAAAAAAAATGATGATTTACTTACGTAATGGCGTTGGGATTCCTGCAAATGGCGGATTTATTCCCAAAGGATTACCTGGTTTTAATGACGATATTGGTTATAGTTATGATCCTGAAAAAGCAAAAAAATTATTAGAACGTTATACCCAAGAAACCGGAAATACGTCTCCAAAAATCAGTATTACTACTACGAGTAATTATCTTAATTTTTGCGAATATATACAACGTGAATTGCAAAAAATAGGATTGGAGGTTGCTGTAGATGTTATGCCACCCGCAACATTAAAAGACGCCAAAGCAAACGGAAAATTAGATATGTTTAGAGCAAGCTGGGTTGCCGATTACCCAGACGCTCAAAATTATTTATCTTTATATTATAGTGGAAATTTGCACCCAATGGCCCAAACTACACCCATTATAAGAATCCGTTATTCGATAAATGGTATACTGAATCTTTTAAAGAAACCGACAATATAAAGCGGGAACGTTTATACTCGAAAATGGACAGTTTAGTAATGACTGAAGCCCCGATTGTACCATTGTATTATGATGAAGTGATTCGCTTTACACAAAAAGGAATTTCTGGATTGGGTAACAATCCTATTAATTTATTAGAATTGAAACGTGTACAAAAAAGGAAGAATTAAGACAGGCCTATAGAAGGTATTCTTTGTGCTCTGTCTTCGCTTAGTAGCCCTAAAACAATTAGATACTGAGCAACCCCATAGCAAAACATAATTAAAAAATCATCGAATAAAAACCCAGAACTAAACATTTTTAAAGCGGTTAAGGTTTCCGATAAACCAAATGAAAAAACACCAAAAAGAACTATTAAATAACTGCTTTTAGACACGGCCTGCTTTCGTAAAAAGGCAAACAAAAACAATAACAGAGCAACAAACAAATAAATTAAAATAGGAATAAAATAATAGTCTAATTTCGGATAGATCACAAATAAAAACCAAATCATAAACACAAAAGAAAGTAATAAGAAAGGTAGTATTTTTGATATCTCGAAGATTTCATAATTCTTAAAGCGCATACAGTAAAACCCTTTCCCTACGACAAAAAACAAAATAGAAATCATAAAAAAAAGTGGCATACTATCAAACACAAATGTGATATCTCCTAGCATAAAAAATAACAAAGCTACACTTGTATACTTACTGTTTTTAGGCTCTCGTTCTTTATGGTTAATACTGTAATAAAGCATCAATGAACCTATAACTAAAACCTTAGTCACAACTCTTAGCAATGGAATTTGAACCTCTAATTTTACATAAATATCTAAAAATAAAAGCACCAGAAAAACCATTAAAAAATACAGTCGTTTTTTAAAAAGGATCTTCATAGGCTTTTAATTATATAAATTATTCTCTTCTGAATCTTTTCGTGTCTTCAAAAACAAACTCTAAAATTGCTTTATCTTGTTCTGAGAATTCAATACCACGTCTAGACATTACAACTTCCGCAACTTCAAAAGCTTTATCTGTTTTATAAGTGGTAAAGCCAGCACTACCTCCCCAGCTATAACTCGGCACAAAATTTCTAGGAAATCCACTTCCGAAGATATTTACATTCACCCCAATTACGGTACCTGTATTAAACATTGTATTAATTCCACATTTACTGTGATCTCCCATCATTAATCCACAAAATTGCAATCCTGTTTTAGCAAATCTTTCGGTATCGTAATCCCAAAGTTTTACTTCTGCATAATTGTTTTTTAAGTTCGAATTGTTAGAATCTGCGCCAATATTACACCATTCTCCTAATACAGAATTCCCTAAAAAGCCATCGTGACCT
>JAGPVI010000381.1 GCA_018067115.1 Bizionia sp.
GCTTAATAACTGTTTATTAAATGCAAATTTAATTATAAGATGTATTGTATAAAATAATTATTGCCGTTAAATGGTAGTGAGAGTATTTTTTGTACGGCTTTAAAGTAAAGTGATTACAAATAAAAAAGAGTCTTTGTGTTATTTCAACAAAGACTCTTTTTTTATAGTTGAATATTAAATATTTTCAACATTTAATATTTCTAGTTTTCTTTCGCCATCCTTAAAAGGCCAGTTTATTACATCACCTACCTGTCTACCAATCATGGCAACAGCAACATCGCATAAAATAGATACTTTTCCTTTTTTATTGTTTGCTTTCGTAGACGGTACAAACATATATTCTTTTTCTACGTTTTCGGTATAATCTTTAATTTTTACACGTCTGTTTACGGTAACAATATCACTTGGTAAATCTCGTCTTAAAACTTGTTCTGCAGTTTTTAATTCTAAAAGTAAAAGCTCTCCTTCTTCTTTTGTTACTTTATTTCTTCGAACATGTTCTTTAATCATATCGTAGATTCCTGTTGTTAAAATTACATTTTTTGACATAATATTTTTTTTTTGAGTTTCCTTCGTAATACTATGTGGTTTAGACTCAATCAATCAAAATAGTGCGCAATATTGAGCTCCTGTTTAAGAGTGATAATAGTAGTGTTAAGAAGAAAATAAGATTAAAATTTTGAGAATAATAAAGAGTTGCCCTGTTCTGAGTCGTAACAGGGATTAATTTATAAACTCTTTCGAACTTTTTAAAAAAATATCGTCATGTAAATAAGATAATGACAGCGCCAACCCCGAAGGATCTTTTATAGTATGTAGAAAGTAAATTGCTGCCATTTGAGTTTATAATTAACGAGTTACAAAGGTACTTATTATATTTAAGATTACACTGTTAAAGCGGCGAAGTTATATTAAAAGCTATTAGTCTATAGATTTAGTACAAAGCGTTATCGTTTTTAAGTTAGCAACGGTTTTGTGTAAGAATAGTCACGGGATTAAACTCCTAGTTTACCAACTATAAACGGGCTTGAAAATCTGTAAGAGTTTAGGTATTTGGGATTAGAACTTATTGGTTAATTTTTCATGAAGTTAGGTCGCTTGCTTTTATTTGGATAAGTCCATTTTTAGTCGCTCTTGATCAGCTATTCTTTCTAACTCCTTATTTGTGGGGTCTTTCATTAGTTTTTTTTCCGCGTCTATAAATTCAGGGAAATTTCGATACTTCATTTCTAATATGTTCTCGTATGGTATTAAATACAATGACGACGCTATAACACCCATAATGCAAAGCCTCACCAAGAAAAATGAGTAAAATGAATTTTTAGAAATAGCGAATTTTATAACTACTATAAATAGTATTATTAATAATGTAAGTAACGCTATTCTTAAAGCCTCATTTCCATAAGGCCAATTTTGGAATTTAAATAAAGAATATAATACCACTGATGACAGTACAAACCCAGTTAGAGTTGTTCCAATAATTCGCAAGGTACTTAGACCAACATAGGACTCCTTTTTTAATAAATTTCTGAATCTAATACGGTTTAGTAAACCAAAACTGAATATAAAATATAACATACTCAATACTAACATTAGTAGTGTTAGTAGTAGCGCTGAATATGGGTAAGTAAAAAATAGCCTACATGTCATTAAAATAACAATTAATACTCCAAGAATTCTTTCCGTTTGTTTCATATTATTAAGGTTGAGCTGTATGTGTGTTTATGGTTTTGTGTAATTTGTGTCGGGTTTTAGTACCTGATTCACTAAATACGAATTGAATAGAAAGTCCGCTTAAATTTTCGCAAGTAGGCAAGAAGCCTGCAATAAAGTATATAGATTGTTATTAACTGGATTTATTCCTTTATTATTTCATTTTCGGTTGGTTCGTTATTCTTTTTTTTATTTAGTTTCCATAACCAATATAATCCACCAAGAGGTATTCCAAAAGTCCAAGTAGAACTTAAAAATCCCATATATGAAAAACTTATACCTAACAGTATTTGAAAACTTAATAAACTAAAAGAAAGTCCGTAGACTGCGCTGTAAGTTATAGCAGGAACATTCAGAAATATCACTGCGATATATTTCAACCATTTTTTCTTTAGTTTACTTTTCTTAATTTTTCTAATTATCCAGATATTAAAAACCGGAACGCATAATGCTAAAATACCAAAGAGCCAAAACCATAACATATTCGGGATTTTCTCTTTTATATCAAGGGTTTTAATGTTTATTATTTTATTTGAATTATCATCAAAAGTAATAGCGAAAACACCAAATTCTGTGTCGTTTGAAAATTCAATTTGTGCTAAAGTTGTATTTGGGGCAGTACTTTCTCCTTCTACAGTAGAAAAGGTTTTATTAGCAGACATAAACGTATAGTCTAATTCTTTGCCAAAGTTGTCAACGATTATTTTTCTAAAATTTACTAAACCTAATTTTAGGGTGTCCAGGTTTGTGGCGTTAAAAGCATCATTTTCAATCTCCATAAACGACACACTCTTTTCATAATCTTCCGCAATAAGGGAGTCTGTAAATCCTTGAGTTGTGTCTTTGTAAGTAAATGCGTTATTAATGAAATCACAGCTTGTAAAAAGTGATACAGTTAGTATCAGTAGGAAAGTTTTTGTCAGTTTGTTCATATTTTCAAAATTGGTGCTAACGTTTATGTGTAAGGAACGTTGCTGTTTTGTGCGCGAGGATTTTCCAAAGGAAAATCAGACGTTGCAAACACGTAACGACCTTTGATTAAGCATTAAATTGCAATTATTTTTATACGGTATTGTGTTTAGTTTTTTCTCTGTTCAAATTCATAACTAATTATTCCTCCATTTTCAGCTGCCATAACTAAA
>JAGPVI010000110.1 GCA_018067115.1 Bizionia sp.
GCAGGTGGACGTTGCGAAACATGTAAAGGTGGTGGCTTGCGAGTTATTGAAATGAATTTCTTACCAGACGTTTATGTAGAATGTGAAACCTGCCAAGGGAAACGTTTTAATCGCGAGACCTTAGAAATTAGATATAAGGGAAAAAGTATTAGCGATGTGCTAAATATGACGATAAATGAAGGAGTAGACTTTTTCGAGAACATCCCGAAAATATATAGAAAATTAAAAACCATTCAAGATGTTGGTTTAGGCTACATCACATTAGGACAGCAAAGCACCACTCTATCTGGTGGCGAAGCACAACGTATTAAACTAGCAACAGAATTAAGCAAACGCGATACAGGAAACACGTTTTATATTTTAGACGAACCCACAACAGGGCTTCATTTTGAAGACATTAGAGTGCTAATGATAGTTCTTAATAAACTAGCCAATAAAGGAAATACAGTTTTAATAATTGAGCATAATCTAGATGTTATAAAAACCGTAGATCATATTATAGATATTGGTTACGAAGGCGGAAAAGGTGGTGGTGAAATCATTACAGAAGGGACTCCAGAACACGTAGCGAAACATAAGAAAAGTTATACAGCGAAATTTTTAAAAAAAGAACTTAATTAACCGATATTGCGTTAATAAATTGCATTTTTCATAAAACTTTAACACTCTCATATATTTTAGTTTACTATATTAGTAACATAACTTAAAACCAAAAACTATGAGAGGTATTCTTTGGCTTGTAGCCGTAATTTGTATTATCGTTTGGCTCCTAGGATTTCTAGGCGTTATGCCAGGTATTGGAACAAACAGTCTAATACACGTATTATTAGTAATAGCAGTAATTGTTATACTTTACAATATAATTACTGGACGTAAACCATTATAAAAACAAACAACATAAGTTCAAAACGAGCCCATTGGCTCGTTTTTTTTGGGACATATATTAAGGAAAAATAATTAACTTCTTAATTTAAAAATAATACCTTTTTTATGTCTTAAATTCTATTAAATTTGTTAATAACAAGATAAATAAACACGATTCAAATACTATATTAAATGAGAAAAGAACAACATCACAAAGGTTGGAATGAAAACAAGACAAACGACTCTTGGGCTATTTTTAAAATAATGGGAGAATTCGTTAGCGGATTTGAAAAAATGAGTAGAATTGGGCCTTGCGTCTCTATTTTTGGATCTGCAAGAACACAACCCGATCACAAATACTATAAACTAGCCGAAAATGTAGCACGACGCATTTGCGAAGCAGGTTATGGCGTTATTACGGGCGGTGGACCCGGAATTATGGAAGCGGGAAACAAAGGTGCACATTTAGCAAACGGAACCTCTGTAGGTTTAAATATCGATCTGCCATTCGAGCAGCACGACAATCCGTATATCGATAATGATAAATCTTTAGATTTCGATTACTTTTTTGTTAGAAAAGTAATGTTTGTAAAATACTCTCAAGGCTTCGTTGTAATGCCTGGAGGTTTTGGAACCTTAGACGAGCTTTTTGAAGCGATTACTCTTATTCAAACTAATAAAATTGAAAAATTCCCTATCATTCTTGTCGGTACAGATTTTTGGGAAGGCTTAATAGATTGGATAAAAGACACTGTATTAGAAAAATTTACCAATGTAAGTCCGGGGGATTTAGATTTAATTCACTTAGTAGATACCGAGGATGAAGTGGTAACCATTTTAGACGAATTCTACAAAGAGTACAGATTAAGTCCAAATTTTTAATCAATTCGCTATGCTAATCTCTTAATTTTCTCGTTATTACTAAAAAAAAAGCGCTAAACCCCATTGAGATATTTTTACACCACACTTATTGTGTGTCTATTTTTTAGTTTTACTACTATTGGTCAGAATACGATGACTATTAATGCCGAATTGGATGTGGAAACAAAAAGCATTCATATAGAGCAAAACATCACGTACCTTAACGATTCTAATAAAACGTTAGACACCATTTTTTTAACAGATTGGAGTCATAGTTATTCAACTAAAAATTCGCCATTGGCAACACGTTTTGCCGAAGAGTTTAAGAATACATTTCATTTCGCTAAAAACGAAGACCGTGGGTTTACGGTATTATCAGAAATAACAGCAGAAAATAAAGCGGTAACCTATAGCCGATTAAAAAATAATCCAGATATAATTGCTGTGGCCTTAAACACGCCACTTTTACCGCAAAAGGCTTATCACCTAAATTTAAAGTATACGCTACAGATACCAAATGATAAATTTACGAGGTATGGCGTTACGGATAGTAATGATTATAATTTAAGATTTTGGTACATAACACCAGCTGTTTTCGACGGCAAGTGGCATTACTTTAGTAATAAAGACCTAAACGACGCATATGTACCAAAATCTAATATTACACTACAATTTACCTACCCAACAGACTACTCTTTAATTTCAGAATTAAACACCGTAGAAACAACGCGTAACACAACACAAAAAACAACACGCCTGCAAGGAGACGCAAGAATTAACTCTAGGTTGTTTTTAAACAAAATAAACACTTTTAAAACTGTAGAAACCGATTTCCTAACCATTCAATCTAATATCGATGACGAAGGGTTAGAAGCAACAAGAGTAGCACTCGCTACCGATAAAGTTTCAAGTTTTATAACCAGCCATTTAGGAAACTACCCGCACGATAAGTTATTATTAACAGCAATAGATTATAAAAAAGACCCAATTTACGGTTTAAACTTATTGCCTAGTTTTATCCGTCCGTTTCCAGATACTTTTCAATACGAACTAAAAGTATTAAAAACAGGCTTAAGAAATTTTCTAGAAAACACAATCCTTATCAATCCAAGAGAAGAGCAATGGGTTATAGACGGTATTCAAACCTATTTATTAATAAAATATATAGACACATATTATCCAGACATTAAACTTACTGGGACTTTAGGTAATATTTGGGGAATTAGAGCTTTCCATGCTGCCGATTTAAAGTTTAACGACCAATACAATTTAGGCTATATTCATATGGCGAGAACACATTTAGACCAACCATTAAACATGGCTAAAGACTCGCTTCTAAAGTTTAACGAGAACATCGCGAACAAATACAAAGCTGGTGCGGGGCTGCGCTATCTAGACGATTATACCAATAGTGCCTTAGGCGAAAAAGCGATTGCTCAATTCGTAAAAGACAACGCCCTAAAACCAACAAAAGCAAAAACTTTTATTCGTTATCTTGAAGCTAATACAGATAAAAATATAGACTGGTTCTATAGCGATTATGTGTCTACAAACGAAAAAATAGACTTCAAAATAAAGCACGTTAAAAAAGTAGGCGACTCGTTACACGTAACATTACAAAATCGTAGAGACAACCTTATGCCGGTCTCTATATATACTATAAAAAACGACTCTGTAATTGCCCAACAATGGATACCAGGCTTTCGCGATACTAAAATTATTACCATTGCTAATTCCGACGCCGATCGCTTGGCGGTAAATTACAATAAAACAATTCCAGAAGTTAATACTAGAAACAACTGGAAACGCGTTAATACGTTGCTCGACAAACCTATTCAATTCAGGTTGTTTAAAGATATCGAAGACCCAGATTATAGTCAGATATTCTTTATGCCAGAATTCGCGTATAATTTTTACGACGGGTTTTCACCGGGCTTAAAACTGTATAATAAAACAGTCCTCTCTAAAGACTTCCTTTATAAATTTAGTCCAAAATACGCCTTTAAAAGTGACCAGTTAGTAGGTAGCGCCTACTTTAGTTATGCCAATAGAAAGGAAGACAGCAAGCATTATTACACGCGTTACACGCTTCGTGGTGAATATTACAACTACGCTCCTAACCTATCGTACACCTCGTTTACACCATCTGTGAGTTTTAGATTTAGAAACCCAGACGACTTACGAAAAAACAAAAAACAGTTCCTCGATTTTAGATATATAAACATAGATAGAGAGATCGATTTAACAGGCGAATTCCAAACCGAAGGCGAGCCTAAATACAGTGTTTTTAATGCCAGTTACACAGAGGTTAACCCAAATTTAAAAAACTATAGCTCATGGAATACCGACTTACAAATCGCTAAAAATTTCGGTAAATTATCGACCACTCTAGAATTTAGAACCCTAACCGAAAACAACCGACAATATAATTTACGCGCTTATTTTGGTACGTTTATTTATAATAAAACCTACCAAGACACAGATTTCTTCAGCTTTGCTTTAGACCGCCCCACAGACTACCTTTTCGACTACGACTATTTAGGCCGTACCGAAGAAGCTGGTTTATTGAGTCAGCAGTTAATAATTGCCGAAGGGGGCTTTAAGTCTCAATTAGACACACCCTTCGCAAACCAATGGATTTCTACGGTAAATACGAGCACCACCATTTGGCGTTACGTTATGGCATACGCAGATGCAGGCCTAATTAAAAATCACGATTCTAGTCCGGAATTTGTTTACGACACAGGAATCCGTTTAAATTTAGTCGAAGACTATTTCGAATTATATTTCCCTATCTACTCTAATAAAGGCTGGGAAATATCGCAACCAGAATACGATAAAAGCATTCGTTTTATAGTCACCTTATCACCAAACACACTATTAAAATTATTTACACGTCGCTGGTATTAAGCACGATACCTTCCTATTTCTAGGGTGTTTGCTAATTAAAAAAAATTAGCACCGCGCTATCCACTAAATCTTTTATTTTAAAAAAAATAAAAGGATACCGTTACTATCGCTAACACAAAACCAAAAACCATTATTATATTATTAGCAAAAAGCGCGATTTAGCACATACATTAAATAATTCGCAATGATATCGTGTTTTAACAACAAATAACGCAATAATTAGACCTGTTTTCGTATTGCAAAATGTATAAAAATTGTCTAATTTTGCAGAAAACCAGATATATATTATGCAAACATTATCAGACTTAAAAAATGACATGTCTTTTGAAGACTTTAAAGCACAAGTTTTAAACGATTATAAGACCGCCGTAACTAGTCGAGAATGTAGCTTATTAGGAAGACGAGAAGTTCTTACAGGTAAAGCCAAGTTCGGGATTTTTGGAGACGGAAAAGAAGTGCCACAATTAGCATTAGCTAAAGCATTTCAAAATGGAGATTTTAGATCGGGTTACTACCGCGATCAAACTTTTATGATGGCGATTGGAGAGCTTTCTATCGAGCAGTTTTTTGCAGGACTGTATGGTAATACCAATTTAGAACAAGAGCCAATGTCTGGCGGGCGCCAAATGGGTGGTCACTTTACAACTCACAGTTTAGACGCCAACGGAAACTGGAAAAACTTAACACAACAAAAAAATTCGAGCGCAGATATTTCTCCAACAGCAGGGCAAATGCCACGTTTGTTAGGGTTAGCACAAGCATCGAAAATATATAGAAATGTAGACGGTATCGCTGCAGATAATTTTTCTGTTAACGGTAACGAAGTCGCTTGGGGAACTATTGGTAACGCCAGTACTAGTGAAGGCTTATTTTTCGAAACTATTAACGCTGCCGGTGTATTAAAGGTACCTATGGTAATTAGTGTTTGGGATGATGAGTACGGAATTTCTGTTCACGCTAAATACCAAACGACAAAAGAAAATATCTCTTCTATTCTTAGCGGTTTTCAACGTGAAGAAGGCACTAATGGCTACGAGATTTTACGTGTTAAAGGATGGGATTACGTCGCTTTAATGGAAACGTATCAAGAAGCTTCAAAAATTGCTAGAGAAGAGCACGTGCCTGTTTTAATACACGTTAGCGAATTAACGCAACCACAAGGGCACTCTACATCTGGTTCTCATGAACGTTACAAAAACGAAGAACGTTTAGCATGGGAAGTAGAAAACGACTGTAATGTAAAAATGAGATCTTGGGTTATCGCTGGTGGTATTGCTAGCGACGATGAATTAAAAGAGATAGAAAAAACAATAAAAAAGCAAGTAAGAGACGGTAAGAAAGCTGCTTGGTCTGCTTTTATAGACCCTATTAAAGCAGAACGCAAAGACGCTTTAGAACTTCTTAATAAAGTGGCAGCATCGAGTGCTAATAAAGCATTTATTGAAAAAATAATAAACGATTTAACAGCTGTTAGCGAACCTAACAGAAAAGATATCCTGTCCTCTGCTCGTAAAATTCTACGTTATGTTTTAAACGAAAACACGACAGCAAAACAAGAATTACAACAGTGGATAGCTGCCTACTTCGAAAAAGTACAGCCAGAATTCAGTTCGCATTTAGTTAATGACTCAGAGTCTTCAGCAGTTAATGTAAAACAAGTTAACCCAGAATACGATGCTAATGCAGAAGAAGTAGATGCGCGTATTGTGATGAGAGATAATTTCGACGCTATTTTTAGTAAATATCCAGAGGCTTTAATTTTTGGTGAAGATGCAGGAACTATTGGAGATGTAAACCAAGGTTTAGAAGGATTACAAGAAAAATATGGCGAGTTACGAGTATCGGATGCTGGTATTAGAGAAGCCACTATTTTAGGTCAAGGTATTGGTATGGCAATGCGTGGTTTACGCCCTATTGCCGAAATTCAATATTTAGATTATATTTTGTATGCTTTACAAATTATAAGTGATGATTTAGCAACGTTACGTTACCGTACAAAAGGGCGCCAAAAGGCACCGTTAATTATCCGTACGCGTGGTCACCGTTTAGAAGGTATTTGGCACTCTGGTTCTCAATTAGGAGGTATTATTAACCTAGTGAGAGGTGTACACGTTTTAGTCCCTAGAAATATGACTAAAGCAGCTGGTTTTTATAACACACTATTAAAAAGTGATGAGCCTGCAATTATTATAGAGTGTTTAAATGGTTACCGTTTAAAAGAAGATCTACCAACAAACATTGGTGAGTTTACAACGCCAATTGGAGTTGTTGAAACAGTAAAAGAAGGGACTGATATTACGTTGCTATCTTACGGTTCTACATTAAGAATTGTGGAGCAAGTGGCAAAAGAGTTATTAGAAGTAGGAATAAGTGCAGAGGTTATAGATGCGCAATCATTATTACCTTTCGATTTAAACCACGATGTAGTAAAAAGTCTTCAAAAAACTAATCGTTTAATGGTGATTGATGAAGATGTTCCTGGAGGAGCTTCTGCTTATTTATTA
>JAGPVI010000386.1 GCA_018067115.1 Bizionia sp.
AAAAAGCATCCTAATTAGGATGCTTTTTTTAGTTTATATGTGCTTTTAAGCTGATGCTATTATGCTTTTTTAAGTTAATCGGCAATAGCAATTTGTGTTTTGTTTTTCCATTCGCCCACTTTTATAATGACATTTTTGTTATAGTCAACTTCTCGTAAATCCTCATTTTTCCAAAATAACCACGTGCCCACCTTAACTCCATTGTCGTACTGGCCAATAGATTGCTTGGCTCCTGTATTATCGAAGCTTAACCAAGTGCCTTCCAGTTTATTGTTTTTGTTAAAGTGTCCTTTTTGAGCAATTTCACCGTTGTTATGGAAATAGGTCGCTATAATTAAATCCCCTTGTTTTTCGAATTTAGGTTTTACTGTTGCGTTTTGTGCGTATGTAAAAGAAACGGCTAAGAGTAATACGAGCGTTAAAATTTTTTTCATAATCGATAGGTTTAAATGCGTTGTCTACACTCAAATATAATAATTATTTACATAAAATAAACAATTACATAACATTAAATTAACATTGAGAATGTAGAGTGCTTATTATCAGTTAAATACAAACGCATCGAATAGCTGAGTTTTGTTTAATAATTCCATAACATTAAGATTACTATAGGTTTATATAGGATCTCCATATTTGTGAAGGTTTAGAAGCCAATTAAAGTAGTGTTCATAAAAGTTACTTAGTTTTTGTCGACTGTAATATTATGAAATCTATTAGGGCTGCGTACTTAAATTGCAGCCCTTTTTTTTTCTGTTTAAAATTAATTATTACGAAACATTAAGTTAACATTAGAGTTGGTTATTTGTGCCGACAAAAACTAATAACAACTTTATGAATTCTAGATATGCATTACTTGCATTATTTATTTTTGCTTTTACGAGCATAAATGCACAAGAAATAAATGCACCAAAATTTGGAGACGGCCTATTTAACTTGGTAGGTAAAGACAGTTCTTGGGCAATGAAAATTGGAGCTCGCGTACAGTTTCTAGGCTCTTCCAATTGGGAAGAACAGGGAGATAACACGTTGAGTCTCTTTATTAGAAGAGCGCGTTTAAAATTTGGAGGTTATGCACTAACTCCAAAATTGAAATATAAAATAGAGTTAGGGTTATCGAACCGAGATATCGGTGGGGCTTCAAAATATACTAATAATGCACCACGCTATATTTTGGACGCCTATGTGAGATGGAACTTCTACCAAAATTTCGAGCTGCAATTTGGGCAAGCAAAACTACCAGGAAACAGAGAGCGTATTATTTCGTCTGCAAACCTTCAGCTTGTAGACCGTTCGCGATTAAATAGCATATTTACTCTAGACCGCGAATTCTCACTTCAGCTATTACATCATTTTACTATCTCAGAAAAATTCAAAATTAAAGAAACCTTTTCTTTAGCTCAGGGAGAAGGCCGAAACGTAACCACAGGAAACCAAGGTGGCTTAGAATTTACGGGGCGCGTAGAATTATTTCCGTTTGGAGATTTTAAAAGCAATGGGGAGATTGTAGGAGCCGATCTCAAGTATGAAGAAACGCCTAAGCTAGCACTTGCTGTTGCTTACGACTATAATAATAACGCTGTTAAAACACGAGGTAATCAGGGGAGTTATATGGATACCGACATTGGGTTATTCGAAACCGATATTTCAACTTTCTTTATAGATGCGATGTTTAAATACCGAGGCTTTTCGTTTATGGCCGAGTATGCTAACAGAAAAGCAGACCAGCCATTTGCAATAAATGAAGACGATACTTTAACCGGAGATATTGTGCAAGTTGGAGATGCTTTTAATTTTCAAACAGGATATGTGTTGCCTAGTAATTGGGAAGTTTCTGCCCGTTATACCACCGTAAACCTTGATGAGGTGGTAACTGCAGAAAATAAAGAAAATCAATATACCGTTGGGGTTTCAAAATATATTAGAGGTCATAAATTAAAAATCCAAAGCGATTTAAGCTACTTAGAAATAGCAAATAGCAATAATGAAATTTTGTATAGGTTACAGTTTGAAATTCATTTTTAAAACATAACGTTTAGGTAACATTATAATTCTAAACAGTAGAGATATTTGCAAAATATAATACACTAAATTATGGATACTATTTATTTATTAATGATTGCGGCTCTTACCGTTCTTGCAGCAGCCGATTTGGTTGTGGGAGTAAGTAATGATGCTGTTAACTTCTTAAACTCAGCAATTGGTTCAAAAGCGGTTCCGTTTAGAACGATTATGATTGTAGCTAGTTTGGGTATTTTTATTGGGGCTGTGTTCTCCAGTGGAATGATGGAGGTCGCAAGAAAAGGGATTTTTAATCCTAGCGAGTTTATGTTTAACGAAATTATGGTGATTTTTATGGCCGTGATGATAACCGATATTCTGCTACTCGATTTTTTTAACACTCTAGGCTTGCCAACTTCTACAACAGTATCTATTGTATTCGAGTTATTAGGGGCCTCTGTAGCCGTAGCATTAATTAAAATTAGTGCAAACGATGCCGAGACATTTGCAAACCTAGGTAAGTATATAAATTCCGAACAGGCCTTACTTATTATATCCGGAATCTTAATGTCGGTAGTAATAGCCTTTAGTGTAGGGGCGTTGGTACAGTACGTATCTCGATTGGTATTTACATTCCATTTCGAAAAGAAAATAAAAAATATTGGAGCCTTTTTTGGTGGATTAGCTTTAACAGCAATTACCTATTTTATCTTTTTAAAAGGATTAAAAGGAACCCCTTTTTACGATAGTTTAAGTGGTATTGTTGAAGGTAACGAGGCGATTATTATGCTCGTGAGTTTTGTATTTTGGACATTGTTCTCTTATCTGTATATGATGTTTCTAAAAAGAAATATTCTACCAGTAGTAATTATAGTAGGAACATTTGGTCTTGCCTTAGCATTCTCCGGGAACGATTTAGTAAACTTTATTGGTGTACCAATGGCCGCGTGGCATTCTTACGAAGCGTGGTCTGCTTCTGGCGTGGACCCTACAGCGTTCTCAATGGAAGTTTTAGCTCAAAAAGTACCGGCAGAACCAATCTTATTATTTATAGCAGGTGCTATTATGGTTCTTACGCTTTGGTTGTCTAAAAAAGCAAGAACGGTTGCCGAAACCGAAATTAGCTTATCAAGACAAGGGGAAGGCGCAGAGAAATTTCAGCCTAATTTATTATCGCGAATTGTAGTAAGAGGTACGCAAGGGATTGGTTATGTTTTAAACTCGATGATTCCAAAATCAATTCAAGAGAAAATTGACTTGAAATTTGAAAAGCCAGTAATTGCAGTCGCTAAAAACAAAGAATACGAGTTGCCTGCTTTCGATGCTATTAGAGCCTCTGTAAACCTAATGGTAGCTGGAGTATTAATATCGATAGCAACGTCTTATAAACTACCACTTTCTACAACTTACGTTACTTTTATGGTAGCGATGGGTACATCTTTAGCAGATAGAGCTTGGGGTAGTGAAAGTGCAGTATATAGAGTTGCAGGCGTGTTAAATGTTATTGGTGGTTGGTTTTTTACTGCTTTTAGTGCCTTTACAGCAGCAGCGATTTTAGCAGCATTAATTAGCTGGAATGAAGTGATGATACCAATATTATTGTTATTAGCAGTTCTACTTTTAGCGAGAAACTATATCTCTCATAAAAAATCGAGTTCGGCTATTAAAGCTGAAGACAGCTTAACAAAAGCAGAAAGTAGTTCTGTTCAAGGTGTTATTCACGAAAGTGCAAAAAACATTGCGAATGTATTAAAACGTGGTAATAAAATTTATACCAATGCTATAGAAGGCTTAGCGAAACAAGATCTGTCTTCTCTTAAAAAGAATAAAAAACAGGTGAATAAGTTGTCGGATGAAATTGATGACTTAAGAGATAATATCTTCTATTTTATTAAAAATCTAGACGATTCTAGTGTTGGTGCTAGTAATTTTTATATCAACATTTTAGGATATTTACAAGATGTTACGCAATCGTTAGAGTATATCTCTAAAGTGAGTCATAAGCACATTAATAACAATCATAAAAAACTTAAATTTAGTCAGATAAAAGAATTGAAGGAGATTGATGCGCAATTAGAAGTATTATTTAGAGAAACTAAAGATGCTTTCGACACGCATTCATTTTATAAAATTGGAAGTATTTTAGCGAACAAAGCTGAATTATACGACTTAGTAAAGGAGAAAATTCAGAAACAAGTAGAGCGTACACGATCGGAAGAATCGAGTCCTAAAAACACTACTTTATACTTTAGTTTGTTATTGGAAACTAAAGATTTATTAAACGCATTAATGAATTTATTAGAAGAGTATTACACCTCTTTTGATAGTAATATAGAACCAGCAAAATTAGGAGAAGAGTAGACCTATTAGCTAACCCAATTAAAAAAAGGCTTCATTTTTATGAAGCCTTTTTTTGTTAAAATTATTATAAAACTAAGGTTTAAGACGTCTGTAATAATTTTAGGTACGTATCTACACTAAATATAAAACCTAAATTTAGATATGAAGAAAGCGTCAATTTTATTACTGTTTGTAGTTGTATTAAGCTCATGTGTTTCAAAAAAGAAATATGTTGCCCTACAACATGAAAACGGAGAGATTAAAAGTGAGTTAACGAAAGTAAAAGTTGAAAACGAAGATTTAGAAGCCAAATTTGGAAAAATTCAAATGAGAGTGGACGAATACAATAACAAAATAACAGAGTTAACAGAGGATAACGATGTAAAGTTCGATGCTGTTGGGGATGTGGCTGTTATATCTAATGCTACTAAAAGAAAGATGAGAGAGACCTTGAAAAAGGTAGACCCTAGTCTTTTAAGTAACGCTAAAACATTACAAGATTCTATGAATTTGGCAGTGTCTTACAACTTAAAAAAGAATTTAGATACTAGCGATTTAAATGAAGACGAAGACATTTCTATTAGTATTGATGAAACTGTTGTAATGATTTCTATTTCAGATAAATTATTGTTTAACACTGGTAGCTACCGTGTAAGTAATAAAGCGAATAATATTTTACAAAAATTAGCAGATGTTATTAACTCTGAGCCAAGTTTAGAAGTTATGGTAGAAGGGCATACAGATGCAAGATCTATTAGTACGCCTCAAATTGCAGATAACTGGGATTTAAGTGTGTTGCGTGCAACGTCGGTAGTAAGAAAATTACAAAACCAATATAATGTTGCTCCAGAAAAATTAATAGCAGCAGGAAGAAGTAGTTATAAGCCTTTATTCGATAATGATTCTAACGATAACAGGTCTAAAAACAGAAGAACTCGAGTTGTGATTCTTCCTAATATTAATAAGTTTTTTGCTTTAATGGAGTAAGAAGTTAATTAAATTATACAATATAAAAAAAGTGTAACCATTTCTATGGTTACACTTTTTTTATGCTTTAAATTAAGAAAGAAAAGTAAAGACATTGAAGATAATTACAACAATTGCAAATATCATAATTCCGATCATTAGTGATTTGTTTGTTTCCATATTTTCCATAATGTTAATATTTAAAGTGAAAACTCTAATGTTTTTGTTTGAGCTTACTTTAATTTTAAGCTTGGTCAATTGAGGTCTTAGAGATTAATAGCATTTCAAATATAAAATTTATAATAATGGTTAACAATACGAGGAACTACGTAAAATACTGAAATTCAGTAGTTAAAATAAAAAAAAGCTCTAGTTGTTATGTGCTGGAGCTTTTTAATTTAGTAATTCAAATAGTTGTTAATAGCGATGTAAAGCTAACTTGTTTACAGTTAAATTGAAATACGTATAACTACGTAATCTTTTCTGCTCAACAAACTAGCAGGACAAAAAAAAACCCTGCAGTAAAATACTGCAGAGCTCTTTTGGTTGATTATTTCCCTTTCAAAAATTGTTGATTAATAGCAATGTAAATATAGGTCCTTATTGGCTAATATGAAATACGTAGAACTACGTAAATTTATGTACAATCAGTAAATTAAAGGCTAAAAAAAACCTCCGCAAGTCTAATAAAAAGAACTGCGGAGGTTTACTTGATTTTCCCTTATAAAAAATCATTAATAGCACTGTAAATATAGGGTAGATAAGTTTGCTGTGAAATAAGTAGAATTACGTAAAATAAAGGAAGTACTTAATTTATTGCGTTTATACGTTTTCTAAAAGTTCTTTGTTTAAGGTAGCCCAAATCATTAAAGTGTTATGAGACTTTTCGAGTTTCAGTTTTTTAACGATATTACTTCTATGTTTTTCTATCGTTCTCACCGAGCAGTTTAAATGATCTGCAATCTCGTTACTCGACATACTGTGAGAGAGTAGTTTTACTATTTTTAATTCAGATTTTGTAAGGAGCTCAATAAGGTTACTATCGGTATAAGAGATTTTGGAATTGAGATAAGACGCAATTTCTTCACTAAAATAAGGTTCACCCCGTTTAGTATGTTCTATACAATTTTCAATCTCTTCTATAGCGAACTCTTTTAAAATGTAGCCGTAAACGTTATATTCTTTAGCTTTGTCGTACAAATGTTCTTCATTATCGAAAGTAATAAGTATCACTTTTGTTTTTAAATTGTTTTTCATGCATTCGTAAGCCACATCCAAGCCGGTTAAATAGGGCATTCTAATGTCTAAAATAGCAATATCAGGATTGTGCTTAACTATTAGGTTATACGCCGTTTTCCCATCTTCGGCTTTTCCTAAAATAGTATAGCCTTTAGAGGAAATAAAGTCACTTAAGCCCCTTAACATTAAAGGGTGGTCGTCTGCAATTACAATCGTTGCACTCATAATATATGTTAATAATTATAGTTAGTAGGGTGTTGTTATAAAAGTAAGAAAATTATTATATTTTTTTCGGTTTCAGAAATAAGTATTTTTTTTCATAATCTATAACAGCTTTAGCCTTATTTAAAATATCAGCGCCAATAATTCCGTTAACAGCTTGAGCGTTGTGAGTGGTTAGAGCCGTGTTTACGTGTACTAAATCGAATAAAATTAAGGTTGCTTTTTCCGTTGTCCATTTGCCAATCTTAATCGTGTTTTTCTTAGAGATTCTAGTCAGCATATCTGTAGCGCCTGCACCAGCAGCTTTTACGTTAGATGCTTTTACCTTTAACTTAAAAAACTCAGCATCGTCAAAACCAATGCAGCTACTCGATGCCCCAGTGTCGAGAATAAAAAGCCCCTTAACACCGTTAATAGTTGCTTTTATTTCGAAATGATTGGTTTGGGTAAGTTTTAATTTAGTTTTAGTGTATCCTTTATTAAGAAGAAATTCTCTGAGATCGTTTTTCATACTATTGTTTATATAAACTTAGTAAAAGTACTACAAACAGAATAGAAAAGACCGTAATAATAACATAAGTTATGGCATTACTTTTTAGCATTTAGAGCGGGCGTTTTATTAGTGAAAAGGAACTGGTAAATAGTTTTTTCCAAGAAAGTAAGGGGCCAAAGCAGCATTGTTTTTAGCCAGTCTTTGTTTTAGAATTTTATGGTTCATACTATTTACGGCCGTTGTTTTATAATTCGATTTAATTTATTTTGGAGGGATTGTAAAGTAATGTTTACACTATTTAAAGCGTCGCGAATACCCGAAGCACTATCTAAGTTTAAGGGTTTATAAGGGGGTTTAATAAGTCAGTTTGTTAATTCTTTTTGTTTTTTTTCGAATCTTGATAACAGCCAGGTCTCTTCATAGGTAGCAATAGGTGGCTGGTAGTCTACGGTGTACTCAATAATAATACGCTTTGGTAATTAGTTCATTCTAAAACCGTGTCCTTTTGTATGGCGCATTAAGTAAACTAAAACTAGATAAAATTGAAGAAATGCAAATAGTGTTACAACAAATACCTGAAGAGACAGACCATTACAAACAGACTTAAAAATTACTCAATATGCCAAAGTAACTTTAACTTAAAATACCCTTGAAATTGTCAGTTTTTAACCACTGACTTTTTTATTTTTACAAAATGATTATTACAGACACACACACACATTTATATAGTGAAGCTTTCGATGACGATAGAGACGAGATGATGCAGCGCACGCTAGATGCTAATGTAACACGTTTATTTATTCCTGCTATCGACTCTACCTATACTGCTGCGATGCTTCAGCTTGAAAAAGAGTATCCTGAACACGTTTTTTTAATGTCGGGCTTACATCCCACACACGTTAAAGAAAATTATAAGGAAGAATTAGCCCACGTTGAGGAGATGCTCGAGAGCCATAAGTTTTATGCAGTTGGCGAAATAGGCATTGATTTGTATTGGGACAAGGAAACATTGGAGATTCAAAAAGAAGCCTTTAAACATCAAATTCAACTCGCTAAAAAACACAGGTTGCCTATAGTTATTCATTGCCGTGAGGCTTTCGATGACGTTTTCGAGGTGTTGGAGGAAGAGAAAAGCGACGACTTGTTTGGTATATTCCATTGTTTTACAGGAACGGTAGAACATGCACAACTGGCACTATCTTACAATATGAAATTAGGAATTGGTGGTGTGGCGACTTTCAAAAATGGTAAAATCGATCAGTTTTTAAATACAATCGATTTAAAACATATTGTCTTAGAAACCGATTCTCCTTATTTGGCACCGCATCCTTTCCGAGGAAAAAGAAATGAAAGTAGTTATATTGTAAAAGTTCTCGAAAAATTATCGGAGATTTACAACATATCTCAAGAAGACATCGCAGCGATTACAACTGCAAATTCAAAAGCCGTTTTCGGCATTTAATTATGACAAAAGCAATACCTAATATACTTCTTATTTATACCGGTGGTACCATTGGTATGATTAAAGATCCGGAAACTGGTGCATTACGCGCTTTCGATTTCGATAATTTATTGGTGCGTATTCCAGAATTGAAATTATTAGAGTGTAATATCGAGACCACCTCTTTTGACGAGCCCATAGATTCTAGTAATATGAAACCAGAATATTGGGTAGAAATTGCTGAGGTTATAGAAGAACACTACCACGCGTTTGATGGTTTTGTGGTACTTCATGGTAGCGATACAATGAGTTATACCGCTTCAGCTTTAAGTTTTATGTTAGAGCATTTAGCAAAACCGGTTGTTTTTACAGGCTCACAGTTGCCTATTGGTGATTTACGTACCGATGCCAAAGAGAATTTAATTACCTCAATTCAAGTAACCGCTCTTCAGCATTACAATAAGCCCGTAATAAAAGAAGTGTGTTTATATTTTGAATACAAATTATATAGAGCAAATAGAACCACAAAAATTAATGCCGAACATTTTGAAGCATTTGCCTCTTTAAATTATCCTGATTTAGCCGAATCTGGCGTGCATTTAAAGGTGAATCACGAATATTTATTTAAGCCGAACGCTAGAAAAGAGCTCTTAGTTCATAAAACATTAGACTCGAATATTGCCTTAGTAAAATTATTTCCAGGAATATCTGAAGCATTATTACGTTCTATATTTAGTACTGAAGGGCTAAAAGGGGTGGTATTAGAAACGTATGGTGCAGGAAATTGCTCGACCGAAGATTGGTTTGTTGCATTATTAAAAGACACTATAATTAAAGGGGTGCATATAGTAAATGTTACACAATGTTCTGGCGGAAGTGTGATGATGGGGCAATACGAAACGAGCGAAAAACTAAAAAGAATAGGTTTAATCTCGGGAAAAGACATCACTACAGAGGCTGCAATATGCAAATTAATGTATTTATTAGGGCAAAATGTATCCCCTAACTTGTTTAAAACCATATATCAAACAGCATTAAGAGGAGAATTGACGTAAAATTAACTCTCAAAATTTTAGTCTTTAAATTTTTTTCTCTTATTTTGGTGCCTTGTAATTATCGGTAGACTTTAGAGAGGTGGCCGAGTGGCTTAAGGCGCACGCTTGGAAAGCGTGTATACGTTTATAGCGTATCGAGGGTTCGAATCCCTTTCTCTCTGCGAAATATGCCCGATTGCGCGGTTGCAATTGGATTTTTTATTTTTTAATTACATTTTTTTTATATCTTTAACACTTTAACTAATTAAAATTAAGATCACGACAATGAAAAGATTATTTTCAATCCTAGCCATAACTTTAATAATGGTATTTGGAACAGCTAACGCAACTACAACTGCTGCTACAATAGCAACAACAGTAGTCTCAGCAACACAAGAAGCATCTACAGATGGCGCGGCAGAAGAGTCGTTAGGTTTTCACCAAGAGCTAAAACAGCGTTTTATTGAAGGTGGACCTCAGTTTATGGGTATCGTATTATTGTGTTTAATTCTAGGTTTAGCAATCGCTATCGAAAGAATTGTATTTTTAAACCTTTCTACAACAAACTCTAAGAAATTAGCGCAAAATGTAGAAGACGCATTACAATCTGGTGGAATTGAAGCTGCTAAGGAAGTTTGTCGTAACACAAAAGGGCCTATCGCATCTATTTACTATCAAGGTTTAGATCGAGCAGACGAAAGTATCGAATCTGCAGAGAAAGCAGTAATCGCTTACGGTGGTGTGCAAATGGGTCAATTAGAAAAGAACATCTCTTGGATCTCTTTATTTATCGCCTTAGCTCCAATGCTTGGATTTATGGGTACGGTAATAGGTATGATTCAAGCCTTCGATAAGATCCAGTCTGCAGGTGGAATGGACGCAACTTTAGTTGCAGGAGGTATTAAAGTAGCTCTTTTAACAACAGTATTTGGTTTAATTGTAGCTATTATTTTACAAGTGTTTTACAATTATATCGTAGCAAAAGTAGATAGTATTGTTAATGATATGGAAGATTCTTCTATTACATTAATGGATATGCTTGTGAGATATAAAAAGTAATATTAACTAATTTTAAAAACGAAACACTATGCATAAGATTTTAAAAATAGTTTTATTAATTGTAGGTGTGTTATCTATTATCTTTTTAGCAAGAATAGTAGGAGCAGGTGATGAGGAAGTACAAGCACTAGCTGCTGATGGAAGTACCTCTTTATTAGAGCCAATGCTTTGGATCGCATACATTATATTAGGAATAACTCTAGTTTTAGTTCTGCTATTTGTATTTTTAAATTTATTTACAAATACTGCAACATTAAAAAATACGTTATTAAGTGTAGGTGCTTTTCTAGTAGTAGGTTTAATTGCTTACTTTACTGCTTCGGGAGTAGAAACACCAATGCAAGACGGTAAAATGTTATCGGCATCTGGCTCTAAATGGGTAGGTACTGGTTTATATATGTTCTACTTTTTAGCTGTAATTGCAGCAGGAACTATGTTGATAACAGGAATCAAAAAAATGATTAAATAATTATGGCAAAAAGATCAGCACCAGAAGTTAATGCCGGCTCTATGGCTGACATTGCCTTCTTATTATTAATCTTCTTCTTAGTAACAACAGATATTGCAACCGATTCAGGTTTAAATAGAAAGTTGCCACCTATGATTGAAGAGACAGATCCACCTAAAATTAAGGAGAGAAATATCTTTCAGATAAACGTTAACAGAAATAATCAAATTTTTCTTAAATCCGGTGGTGAAGAGAAAATTATAGGGCTTAAAGATTTAAGAGCAACAGCTGTTAAGTTTTTAGATAATGGTGGAGGAATTGGAAAGGATGCTTGCGACGGTTGTCAAGGAGCAAGAAATCCAGAATCATCAGATAATTTCGATAAAGCAATTATATCATTAAGTAACGATAGGCTTACTAAGTACAAAACTTATATCGCTGTACAGAATGAAATTATTGCTGCTTATAATACGCTAAGAGATAGAGAGTTTATTAAAAGATACCCGGGTATGGGAATGTCTTACGTTGAAGCAAACGAACGTTATTTAGATCCTCAAACTCCTCCGTCAGAACAGGAAAACTTGAAAGATAAACTGGAAGCGATTAAAATATTGATTCCTCAAAAGTTCTCTGAAGCAGAAACGAAGTCTAATTAGATAAAAAGTAATTATGTCTAAATTTAAAAAGAAAAAAGATGGAGGGTTACCTCCAATTTCAACAGCATCGTTACCAGATATTGTATTTATGCTTTTGTTTTTCTTTATGGTAGCTACGGTTATTAAAGAGGATAATTTATTAATAGAAAATAAATTGCCTTCAGCTGATCAAATTGAGAAATTGGATAAAAAGAATCCAGTAAGTTATATTTATATTGGAAAACCTAGTGCAAACTATGTAGATAAATATGGCTCTGAAGCAAGAATTCAGTTAAACGATAAGTATGCGGCAGTAGACGACATAGCGCCTTTTATAGCTGCTGAACGTGCTGCTTTAAGAGAAGAACTATTACCTAAGTTAACTATTGCTTTAAAAGTAGATAGTGAAGCTAATATGGGACTCGTATCTGATGTTAAACAAGAATTACGTAAAGTGAATGCATTAAAAATTAACTACACCACTCGTAAAGGTGATGCGGTTGCTGGTGCACAAAATTAAAAAAATCTTAATTTTATAGTAAAAGGCGTTTTGATTTAATCAAAACGCCTTTTCTTTTTATTTACTTTTGTATTTTTAAAACTATGAAATATTTCTTTCCTTTAATAGTCTGCTTTCTTTTCGGTTTAGAAACGTATGCGCAAGAAGAAGCTTTTTTAAAAGAACAAGGCTTAGATTCTTTATATAAAGAAGATCAGTTTTATTTTGGGGTTACTTATAATCTTCTAGGTAAACAACCCAAAGGAGTCTCTCAGAGCGGCTTTTCTAGTGGTTTCCATCTAGGGTTTATAAAAGACATTCCAATAAATAAAAGACGCAACAGCGCTATTGGTGTTGGGTTAGGTGTTTCTGCAAATTCTTTTAATCAGAACCTATTAATTAATGAGACGCCAAGAGGTACTTTATTGTCTGTTTTAGACCGTACCGAAATCGATTATACTAAAAATAAATTCTCTAGCTATATGCTAGAAATGCCATTGGAATATCGTTGGAGGACATCTACTGCCGAAGAGTATAAATTTTGGCGTGTGTACACAGGTGTGAAACTAGGGTATGTTTTTGCAAACGAAACAAAGTTTAAAGGCGATCCTAATAATGTGTCTTTAAAGAATAGTGATATATTTAACGACTTTCAATACGGTTTAACAATGAGTGCGGGTTATAACACGTGGAACTTTTATGTATACTATGCATTAAACCCTGTTTTTAATTCAACGGCTAAATTAAATGGTGAAACTCTAGATATGAATGCTATTAAAATTGGGTTGATGTTTTATATTCTTTAAGGAAAGAAATTACTAACGCATGAAATAGAAAAATGATGGAATTAAAACGTAGTATTTCTGAACGAGACCTAAAGGAATTAATGCTAGCGAAAAAGCTATTAGAAAACCCTGGATTAGCGGCAAAAATCACTAATCTTATTGGTTCTCCTATAGAAAAAGGACTAGAGAGTCTTCCTAAAAAATGGAGTGATAAACTAGGAAAAATTACCACAGATTCTTTATTAAAAGCAACAAACGCTGCTGTTTTTACAATGAAAACTAAATCAGCAAAAAAATCATCAAATAAGGTGCATAAAACTGCAGTAGCAGTTAGTGGCGGTGTTGGTGGATTTTTCGGACTAGCTGCACTAGCCATAGAATTGCCAATTTCTACAACAATAATGTTGCGTTCCATCGCCGATATTTCTAGAGAATACGGAGAACCTGTTGATAGTATTGAAACAAAAATGGCCTGCTTAGAAGTCTTTGCATTAGGTGGTACTTCTACTGCCGATGACGGGGCAGAAACGGGATACTTTACTATTAGAGCATTGTTAGCGCAATCAGTATCCGAAACTTCAAAATTTATT
>JAGPVI010000015.1 GCA_018067115.1 Bizionia sp.
GCCCAATTATAATACTAAAGCAGCTGCTGTTACGGCGGCTGGTTTAAGTTTTAACTATTCGGTAAATAAAAGGGATAACCAGATTGTGGGTTTTAAAACTAATATTTCTGCCGATTTTTATCCGGAGCACTCTTGGCGTAAAGAAGAAATTATTAACGATTATATTCTGTCTCACGAGCAACTGCATTTCGATATTACAGAATTACACGCCCGCTATTTTAGAGCGCGAGTAAAACAATTAAAGCCTTCAAAGAACATCGTAAATGAGCTTCAAATGGTGCTTGATTCTATAAATAAAGAGTTAGAAATTATGCAACTTAAATACGATGATGAAAGTAAATATTCAATCGATAAAGACGGTCAATTATTTTGGACTAATTACGTGGCTTCAGCATTAAAAAGTCAAGCCGCTTTTAAAATCCCATAAAATGGAAACTCTTCAACCAGATAAAAAATTTCTAATTCAATTGGCACATACTAAAATGCCTTACGGAAAATATAAAGATCGTTATCTCATCGATTTACCAGAATACTACGTGGTTTGGTACAATACCAAAGGTTTTCCAAAAGGTAAACTAGGGCAAATGTTAGAGACTGTATATACTTTAAAGCTTAATGGACTTGAAAATATTGTAAGAAATATACAGCGAAATTTTCCGAAATAAATAAATCGTTAAAGATTAATTTTATCAACTTAATATTGTAAATTTGCTCGCGTTTAACAACGCACTATGGCAACAACAAAATACATATTCGTAACAGGAGGAGTAAGCTCTTCTTTAGGAAAAGGAATCATTGCAGCCTCCTTAGCAAAATTACTTCAAGCTCAAGGATACAGGACTACAATTCAAAAATTAGACCCCTACATAAATATAGATCCAGGTACATTAAACCCATACGAACACGGGGAATGTTATGTTACCGACGACGGCGCTGAAACAGATTTAGATTTGGGGCACTACGAACGTTTTTTAAATGTTCCTACCAGTCAAGCTAATAATGTTACTACCGGTCGAATCTACCAAAGCGTTATCGACAAAGAGCGTCGTGGTGAGTTTTTAGGTAAAACAGTTCAGGTTATTCCTCATATTACAGACGAAATAAAAAGCCGTATCCAAATTTTGGGTAACTCTGGCGAATTCGATATTGTCATCACAGAAATAGGTGGTACAGTAGGAGATATTGAGTCTTTACCTTACATAGAGGCTGTAAGACAATTAAAGTGGGATTTAGGCGAGCACAATGCGCTTGTTATTCATTTAACTTTAGTGCCTTACTTGGCAGCAGCGGGAGAGTTAAAAACTAAACCGACGCAGCATAGTGTTAAAACATTAATGGAAAGTGGTGTTCAGGCAGATATTTTGGTATGTCGTACCGAGCATGAATTACCGTTAGATTTACGTGTTAAATTAGCACGTTTTTGTAATGTAACGCAAGATTCTGTTATACAATCTATAGATGCAAAAACTATTTACGATGTTCCTAATTTAATGTTAGAGCAAGGGTTAGATAAAATAGTTTTAAAGAAATTAGATTTAAAAAGCGAAACGCCAGACTTAAAGCATTGGAATGCCTTTTTAAAGCGTCATAAAAACCCTAAAAGCGAAGTTACCATTGGTTTAATTGGTAAGTATGTGGAATTGCAAGATTCTTACAAATCTATTTTAGAGGCTTTTATACACGCAGGAGCAGAAAATGAAGTTAAAGTAAATGTAGAAAGTATACATTCTGAGTATTTAAATGCAGATAATATTAAATTAAAATTATCTCATTTAGATGGTGCTTTAGTAGCTCCAGGTTTTGGAGAACGTGGTATTAGCGGTAAAATTGAAGCTATTAAATATGTTAGAGAAAACAATATTCCGTTTTTAGGAATTTGTCTAGGTATGCAGATGGCGGTAATAGAATTCTCAAGAAATGTCTTAGGATTTAAAGATGCTAATTCTACAGAAATGGATGAAAACACCAAATACCCTGTAATCAACCTAATGGAAGAACAAAAAGACGTTACCGAAAAAGGGGGAACGATGCGTTTGGGACAATGGGATTGTGAATTGGTAGAAAATACGGTGGCGAGTTCTGTTTATAACCATAAAGTTATTAAAGAACGCCACAGACATCGTTACGAATTTAACAGTGACTATAAAGCCGAGATTGAAGCTGGCGGAATGATTGCGACAGGGTTTAATCCTGAAACTAAATTAGTGGAAATTGTAGAAATACCTAGCCACCCTTGGTTTGTTGGAGTGCAATATCACCCAGAATATAAGAGTACGGTAGCAAAGCCACATCCTTTATTTATGGCATTTGTAATGGCTGCGAAAAAACATCGTACGGCAAATAAAAAGAAATAATACGCCACAATGGCACAACTATAATCGTGGTCATATATTTGACTATAAAGACTGAATAGATTTTTTTAGCTTGAAAAGGTTAAAGGTCTAAATATATTGAAATGGAAGAAAAAAAATTAGACGTAAATTCGATAATAGGATTCATAATTATATTCGGGATTTTGTTATTTATGCTTTGGCAAAGTAAGCCAAGTGATGAAGAGATTGCAGCACAAGAGAAAGCAAAGCAAGAGCAAATAGATGCTGTTAAAAAGGAGCAAAATGCTTTAATAGAAAACTCTAAAAATGTAGAACTTGCAGATACGCAATTAGAAACGCTTCCAGACTCTTTAAAAACTATTGCATTAAATAATAAATTTGGTGCGTTTGCTTATTCAGCAGCTCAAGCAGCGAGTGCAGAGAATCCTGTTGTAAAAACAGATCTTTTAACCATTACATTCGATACGAAAGGGGGGCAGATTTCTGAGGTGAAACTTAATAAGTTTGTTAATTACGATTCTATTCCTATTTACTTAGTAAAGGATAAAAATGCAGCTTTCAATATTAATTTTGGAACAACAGACAATAGAATTTTAAATACTAAAGACTTACTGTTTCAGCCTAAAGTAACTGCTAGTGGTGAAAACACTATCGTATCTATGAAACTTAAGGTTTCCGAATCTAAGTTTTTAGAATACAGATATATTATTAAGCCCGACAATTATTTAATAGATTTTACTATTAAATCTCAAGGGTTAAACGATATTATTAATAGCTCTCAAGAGGTTAATTTAGATTGGACTTTAAAAACAATTCGCCATGACCAGAGTATCGCTTACGAAAACCGTTACACGCGTTTAACATACCAGTTAGATGGTAATATCGAAAAGTTAGGACATAGTGATGAGGATAACGAAATTGAAGAAAATGTTAACTGGCTATCTTACAGACAGCACTTCTTTAGTTCTATTTTAACCACCGATAAAGCCTTTAAAAAAGTAGCGCTAACGTCTAATAACTTAGTGCAAGACGAGGAGATAGACACTGTGTTTACCAAGTCTTATAATACAAAAACAGCTTTAGAATTAAGCGGAAACGAGTTTAACGAAAACCTAGGATTCTATTATGGACCAACGGAAGTTAACGCGTTAAAAGCAGCAGAGAAAGGCTTAGAAGAAAGTATTCCTTTAGGTTGGGGTATTTTTGGATGGATTAACAAATACCTTTTCATTCCGTTATTTGGTTTCCTATCTGGTGTATTCCCTTATGGGGTTGCTATTATAGTAATGACGGTATTGATTAAGTTAGCGATGTCTTTTGTACAGTACAAACAATACTTATCGCAAATGAAGATGAAGGTGTTAAAGCCAGAATTGGATGCCATTCGTGAGAAGTATAAAGACAATAAAATGAAGATGCAGCAAGAAACGATGGCGCTTCAAAACAAAGCTGGCGCAAGTCCGTTAGCAGGATGTTTACCAGCATTAATTCAGATGCCAGTATTCTATGCGTTGTTTATGTTTTTCCCAACGGCGTTTGCATTACGTCAAAAAAGCTTCTTATGGACAGACGATTTATCATCTTACGATGTCATTGCCGAGCTACCATTCCATATTCCATTATATGGTTCTCACATAAGTTTGTTTCCTATTTTAGCAGCAATTGCTATTTTCTTCTATATGAAGTTAACAACGGGGCAGCAAACAATGTCTGCACCAACGCAAGAAGGGATGCCAGATATGCAAAAGATGATGAAATACATGATCTACTTTGCACCAATTATGATGATGATTTTCTTTAATCAATATGCGTCAGGATTAAGTTTATATTACTTTATTTCTAACCTTATTAGTATTGGTATTTTATTAGTGATTAAAAACTTTGTCTTAGACGAAGAGAAAATTCACGCTAAAATACAGGTTAAGAAAAAGAATCCGAAGAAAGAAAGTCGTTTTCAACAGAAAATGAAAGCTATGATGGAGCAGGCAGAGCAACAAAAAAGCGCACAAAATAATAAAAAGAAAAAATAATTTTTTCAAAGTCATAAAAGCTGCCTCTTAATAAGATAGGCAGCTTTTTTTTTATACTATAACAACCAATTTAAGCGTTACTGTTTTTATGAAATCTATATCTCTAATTATTCTTTGTTTATTTTCGGCCTTTGTTTCGGCTCAAGATAGTAATCAATTCGATGCTCAGGGAGAGCGTCATGGTAAATGGTCAAAAAACTTTGATGGTTCTAAGATCTTACGTTACGAAGGTGAATTCAATCATGGTAAAGAAATAGGGACTTTCAAATTCTATAAAAATATAGATGGAAAGGCTGTGCTTTCGG
>JAGPVI010000030.1 GCA_018067115.1 Bizionia sp.
CTATAGCAGTGACCACAGAGCGAATTGAATCTATTTCTGGTGAGGGAGCGGTTACTATTGAAGAACTAAAAAACGGCGACAGCGTAAAAGGAACGAGAATTACATTTAAAATCCCCTTAGAAACCGATTACTAAAATGGAAAAACTAACAGCAATTATTGTAGAAGATTTAACCGATGCTTTGCAGCTTTTAAAAAATGATATCGAAACGCGATTTCCTAATATCGAAATTATTGATACAGCGCAAAGTGTAGTGGAAGCTGCTAAAGTATTACGAAAAAAGAAACCTGATTTGTTGTTTTTAGATATTATGCTGGGTGATGGCACAGGATTCGATATTTTAGAAATTTTTCCAGACTTAAAATCAAAAATTATTTTTGTCACAGCTAGTGATGAGTTTGCTATAAAGGCATTTAAGTTTGCTGCGATCGATTATGTGTTGAAGCCTTATTCTCATCAAGATTTAGATCAGGCCATTAATCGTGCAGTTTCTCAAATACAACCTAATAACGAACGACTTTCAATTTTAAGGGATACGCTAACCTCACCAGAGAAAAAACCAGATAAAATATCGTTACATACTTTAGATAAAATAATAATTGTAAATCTCGATGATATTGTACGCTGCGAGTCCGATAGTAATAATACTATTTTTTATCTGGAGAGCGGTAAAAAAATATTCGTGACCAAAACTTTAAAATATTTCGCCGATTTACTAAAACCGTATGATTTCTTGAGGATTCACCAGAGTCATCTCATCAACTTACAATGTATAGCAGAGTTTATAAAAACTGATGGCGGATATTTAATGCTTAAAAATGGTGAAAATGTACCGGTGTCCGTTAGAAAGCGTTCAGAAGTATTAGAAATATTAGATAAAATGCACCGTTAATTAATTATAGAAAAGGAACTGTCTGTTAAAACTTTGAGGAAAACCGTAAAAACTCTCATAAATTCATTAAATTTGAATGTCAAGTAAAATCAAATTGCTATCTAAAATTATACAAAAAAGTTGTTTTTAGCTTTTAAAAAATGCAGATTATTTATGTTTTTTGTTAAAAAATAAAGCTTTTGTTTTTTATAAGTAACTTTTTTACATTTGCAAAATAAATATGAAACACATTAAAAAAATAATAGTTCCAGTTTTATTTGTGTTGGTAACTTTTATAAGTTTTGCACAAAATATAGCTCCGCCGGCTCCAGATCAGCCGCAATCTTTAGGACCAGGAACAGGACCACCAGGATTACCTATAGATTCTGGGTTAATTTTACTTTTAGTAGTTGCTGTTATATATGGAGTTTATAAAGTTGTAAAATTCAAGAAAACACAATAATCTTAATTATTTAAGCTGTTTAATCGGCTCACGTATTTGCCAATCACATCAAATTCTAAGTTAACAACAGATCCTTCTTTAAAGGTGTTAAAATTAGTATGCTCGAAAGTATAAGGAATTATCGCCACGCTAAACTCATCTTTTTTAGAATTTACAACGGTTAAACTCACACCATTAACAGTTATCGAGCCTTTTTCGATGGTTATATTATTTAATGCACTATCGTATTTAAAAGTAAACAACCAACTTCCAGAAGTTTCTTTAACACCAATACAAGTTGCTATTTGGTCTACGTGCCCTTGAACGAGGTGCCCGTCCAATCGATCACCCAATTTCATTGCGCGTTCTAAATTAACTGCATCGTTTACTTTAAGAGTACTAAGATTCGTTTTTTCTAAAGTTTCTTTAATGGCTGTAACTGTATAATTAGTATCAGAAATATTCACTACCGTTAGGCAAACGCCATTATGTGCAACACTTTGATCAATTTTTAATTCCGAAGTAATACTACTATCAACCGTAACATGTAAATTCTGTAATTCGGTTTTTAGCTCTGTAATCGTACCAATGGTTTCAATAATTCCGGTGAACATAGTTTTGAAAGTATTATTTAGTTAAATTTGCGACTGTAAAATTACAAACAAAACTTATCAAATCTAATGAGGGAAGAAGAAAATATTATAGTAGGTATATCTATAGGTGACTTAAATGGTATAGGTTCTGAGATTGTTTTAAAAATGTTCGAAGATCCTAGAATGCTAGAATTTTGTACACCTGTAATTTTTGCGTCGATAAAAACAATGAGTTTTGTAAAAAACCATTTTAAATTAGAAACACAGCTGCATAGTATACATTCATTAGATCAGATAGCACCTAATAAACTAAATGTTCTAAACTGTTGGAAAGAGAATGTTACTATTCAGTTTGGAAAAGAAGATTTAAAAATAGGAGAATATGCTATTAAATCGTTAGCTGAAGCAACGTCTGCTTTAAAAAATGAAACTATAGATGTATTAGTTACGGCACCAATTAATAAACACAACATACAATCTGACACTTTTAAATTCCCTGGCCATACCGATTATTTAAATCAGGAATTAGAGGGTAATAGTCTTATGTTTATGGTGACCGATACTTTAAGAGTGGGCTTATTAACAGACCACGTGCCGGTTAAAGATATAGCGTCTCATATTACTGAAGAATTAATTATCAGTAAAATAGAAACGGTGCACCAGTCATTAAAACAAGATTTTCAAATCAGTAAACCAAAAATTGCCGTATTGGGTATTAATCCGCATACAGGAGACAACGGTGTTATTGGTAGTGAAGATGATACGGTGATGCGACCAACGCTTCAAAAGATTAAAGAAAGTGGTAAATTAGTATTTGGTCCTTATGCTGCCGATAGCTTTTTTGGATCTAATAATTATAAAAATTTCGATGCCGTAATCGCATCATATCACGACCAAGGATTAATTCCTTTCAAAACATTGTCTTTTGGTCAAGGTGTAAACTATACTGCTGGTTTAA
>JAGPVI010000038.1 GCA_018067115.1 Bizionia sp.
TTATAGAGGGCATTTAGATAATATTTCTAATAACTGTTTAATTGGTGCTGTTAATGCTTTTGGTAAGAAAACCAACTTCATTAAAAATCAATTAACTGGCGAGTTTGGCGGTGTGCCAGATGTTGCTAGAGAATATAAAGCTGCAGGTATTAAAACAATAGTTGTAGGAGACCATAACTACGGTGAAGGTTCTTCTAGAGAGCACGCGGCAATGGAACCAAGGTTTCTTGGTGTAGCTGCTGTAATTGTAAAGTCTTTTGCTAGAATTCACGAAACAAACCTTAAAAAACAAGGGATGTTAGGGTTAACTTTTGCTAACGAAGCAGATTACGATTTAATCCAAGAGGATGATACAATTAACTTCTTAGACTTAAATGAATTTGCTCCAGATAAGCAACTAACAATGGAGTTTGTTCATGCAGATGGAAGTAAAGACACTATTAAAGTTAACCATACGTATAACCAAGCACAAATTGACTGGTACAACGAAGGATCGGCTTTAAACTTAATAAAAAAGCAAAACGTTTCTTAATTCATTAAGTACGTTATTTTATAAAAACTCCTGGATATTCTTCAGGAGTTTTTTTATGGCTTATTAATTTTAAAATTCAACACATTTATTCTGTTTAAATACTACTTAAACAGATACCTTTTTTACCTTTGGAGTATGAAAAAAAATACATTTTCCGTTAAAAACATCATATACCTTGTTATTATAGTAGCGCTCATTATCCCGCAATCGCGTCACCAAATACAGATTGCAATAAGTAAGGGTAAAGCACTATTTGGACCCACTATTAGCGCTCCGGAAGACACAAAACAGATAAGTAGTTACAATTGGAGTCTACAGCGGTTAGATGGCGAAGTATTAGATTTTAATACAACAAAAAATAAGGTAGTATTTGTGAATTTATGGGCAACGTGGTGTCCGCCGTGTATAGCCGAAATGCCATCTATTCAAGAGCTACATGACGACTACAAAGATAAAATAGAGTTTGTTTTGGTTTCCAATGAAGACGAAGCAATTATTTCTAAATTTTTAGCTAACAAGAGTTATACATTCCCTGTGTACTCGGCGCTTAGCGAAAGACCGGAAACCTTTAATGTGCGTAGTATTCCGCAAACATTTCTAATAGATAGACAAGGGAATATTATAATTGATGAGACTGGTGCTGCTAACTGGAATAGCGATAAAGTACGTGACAAAATTGATGAGCTATTAGTGTTATAACGTTTTAAAAAATGCTTTTATAAAGGCCATAGAAAACAACGATTTCATTACGTTAAACTCGTCTTTAAAAGACGATTCTTCATCCAAAAACTGAAACATAGTTTGCACGGAATTTTTAGCGTAAAATTGTTCGAAAATCCATTCGCCCATTTCATTATTGTCTTTAAGTACTTTTAGGAAAACCTTATCGTAGAAATCATATTTTTTTTCAAATAGGTTCTCTGTTGGTAATCGGTTTGCTTTTATGTTTTCAATAAGCTGAAACACTTTCTTTTCTGTATGTTTAAACGAATAGCCTGTCGATCCTTTTACCCATCCGCCAGCGGTACCAATTTTAGTAACATTAGGAGTTGAGTAGTTTTTAAATGGGAAATTGGTCATTGGTATAACGCCCTTTTCAACTGCTGAGACTTTATAATTTTCAATTTTTAAAATCTCAGATATGTATTTCTTTAAATAAATATCATAGACATCGTCGGCAACAAGTTGTGGTGTGAAGTACGTGAACTCAATTAGTGCTTTTTGTGGTGTAATAGGCAAAACATAAGTAAACGTTGTTTGGTTATTATGTTTAACCCTGTAATCCATCATCGTAAATGAATCGATATCGAATACCGGAGTATCCGTTTCAATCGTCCAACCTTTAAAGTGTTGTGCAATGGTTACATACTTCTCTTTTTGAGCTTGAAAATCTGAGGTAATCCTACTATCAAAAACGTGGGTTGCCGTGTAAGACGCTTCTGTAGTTATTACAGTGACTTTAGAGTGTTCTTCAATTTCAAGTACTTCTTCTAAAACACAATGAATATTTTCTTTTTGAGAAAGAATGCGTCGGGCTTCATTATAAAAATGAATGGACTCCAACATTTTATAAGTATAGGGTTGTAATTGGAGCTCTAAGGTTTCGTTGGCGGAATAGAAATAAGCAGTTTCCCAGGATTTCGTGATTAAATGATCCCATTTTCCATTGCCTTTTTCCCAATAGCACCACGTTTTATCGTTAGTTGTTTTGGGGTCTTTATCAAATAAAGCAATCTGCTTATTTTTAAAAAATGGATCGTTAGAAAGTGCGATAGCAAGTTGAAAACCGGCTAAACCATTACCGATAATAATATAATCGAAGTGGCTACTACCCATAATACTACTTTATTTAGCGTTTAAAATACTTAAAAGGAACGATAAGCATACCAAAACATTCGCCCTCTTCTTTTCCAAGGTGTTTATGGTGCATTTTATGAGCGCGGCGTACACCTTTAGCATACCAGTTATTAGCATTTCTGAAAATTTTAAAGCGTTGATGAATAAATATGTCATGCACTAAGAAATAAGCAGCGCCGTAAGCCATAATCCCTAATCCTAGAGGTAAACAATACCAAACGGCCTCATAGCTCCATAAATAGAAACAAGTCATACTAACTATGGCGTAGAAGATAAAAAAGGCATCGTTGCGCTCAAACCAGCTATCGTGGTCTTTTTTATGGTGATCTTTATGTAAATTCCATAAAAAGCCATGCATAATATATTTATGCGTAAACCAGGCATTAAACTCCATGATGCCAAAAGTTGCTAAAAATATAAGTATCCAGTATAGTGTTTGCATTATATTAATTTAAGTTGATATTTTACATAGCTTCGTGTAAGAAGTTCTATCTTTTTATAGTTCGCTACGCGAATGCGTGTATTTTTAATTTCTAAGGCAGGTGTTTTCTTTAATTTTTTAAGCAATTGATTGTAATACCTGTAGGCCACAAAAACACCGAATTTAGCTTCTATTGGTAATAATTTTATACCTGCTAATCCCAATACGAAATCGTTTTCAATGTCTTTAATAATAGCTTGCTTAGAATTTTCGTCTAAATTGTTTAAATCTGTGTTAGGGAAATACGAACGGTCTAAATCGTGAAAATCGGCTTTTAAATCCCTTAAAAAATTGACTTTCTGAAAAGCTGAACCTAAAGACATTGCGCCATTTTTTAATGCGTTATACTTTTCTGTATCGCCTTTTACAAATACTTTTAAACACATTAAACCAACAACGTCTGCCGATCCGTAAATA
>JAGPVI010000040.1 GCA_018067115.1 Bizionia sp.
AGCATCTACAACGCGTAATGAAGATTTCTTAGAAAACTTATTTGTGGGTACTAACCACCAATATATGTTATTCTTCACTCAAAAAGGAAAATGTTTCTGGATGCGTGTATACGAAATACCAGAAGGTAGTAAAACATCGAAAGGTAGAGCGATACAAAACCTTATAAATATAGAGCAAGACGATAAAGTAATGGCATTTATTTGTACTCAAGATCTTAAAGATGAAGAGTATATTAACAGTCACTATGTTATTATGGCAACCAAAAAAGGCCAGGTTAAGAAAACATCTTTAGAGCAATATTCTAGACCAAGAGCTAATGGTATTAATGCTATTACTATTAAGGAAGACGATGTTTTATTAGAAGCAAAACTAACAACGGGCGAGAGTCAAGTAATGTTAGCTTTAAAATCTGGTAAAGCTATACGTTTCGAAGAAGCTAAAACACGACCAATGGGACGTGGTGCTTCTGGAGTAAGAGGAATCACTTTACAGGATGAAAAGGACGAAGTTATCGGAATGATTGCCGTAGACGATATGGAAAGTAATATTCTTGTGGTTTCAGAACATGGTTATGGAAAACGCTCTAGTTTAGACGATTACCGTATTACTAACCGTGGAGGAAAAGGTGTGAAAACAATCTCTGTAACGGAGAAAACAGGAAACTTAGTTGCTATTAAAAACGTAACAGATCAAGATGATTTAATGATTATTAATAAGTCTGGTATTGCTATTAGAATGGCGGTTCAAGATTTAAGAGTTATGGGGCGTGCTACACAAGGTGTTCGTCTTATTAATTTAAAAGGTAAAGATTCTATCGCTGCTGTTGCTAAAGTAATGCACGAAGATGAAGACGAGGTTATTCTTGATGAAGATGGTAATATTATTGAATTAACTGAAGCAGCAGAAGAGACTACTGATGTATCGGAAGAAACGACTGACGATTTACCAACGGATAACGAATAATTGTTGGCATAACTATTGATAATTTAAGACTAAAAAACAAACAAAAATTTTAAATCAAATGAAAAAACAATTCATATTTGCTTTAGCAGTAATGGTTTCAATTTCTACATTCGCTCAAAAAAAGGAGCTTAGAACTTTAGAGAAAGCCGTTAAAAATAATAATTATGCTGAGGCGAAATCGGCAGTATCTCAATTAGAACCTATGGTTGGTTCTATGGACGATAAATTAAAATCGAAATACTATTTTAACAAAGCACAAGCGTTTTATGCAAATGGTGCCGGGTCGAATGCCGACTTTAAAGTGGCTATTAGCGATTTAGCAAAAGTAGATGAAAATCACGTCAGTGAAGTTTCTGCTATAAAGCAAACACTTCAAAACGAATTGTTAACGAAAGCTAATGGTTTGTATACTTCTGGCAAGTATAGTGAAGCAGCGAAGTTATTCGAAATGCTTTATATTTTGGTTCCTGAAGATCAAGTGTACTTATATTATGCAGCTGCCAGTGCAGTGAGTGCTCAAGAAGTTGAAATAGCACTTAAGCATTACTTAGAATTAAGAGACTTAAACTATACAGGTATTGAAATGCAATATTTAGCGACAAATAAAGAAACTGGTGTAGAAGAGTCTTTCGATAAAATAACTAGAGATGTCTATGTAAATAAAGTAAAAACGCATAGCAACCCTAAAGATGTAAAGACAGAATCTAAAACTGCCGAAATTACTAAGAATATAGCATTAATATATAGTAGTTTAGGAGAAACTGAAAAAGCTTTAGAAGCTGTTAAAATTGCACGTGAGGCAAATCCTTCAAGTATTGATTTAATTCTTACAGAAGCGAATATGCATTACAAATTAGGAGATAAAGCGGCGTATACTGCGTTAATAAAAGAAGCGACACAGAAAGATCCTAATAACAAAGATTTATTATACAATTTAGGTGTATTATCTTCTGAATCTGGAAATATTGATGAAGCTAAAAAATACTATGGTAAAGTATTAGAATTAGATCCTGCGTATATTAACGCTTCTACTAATATTGCTGCTTTAATATTATCTGAAGAAACTGCTGTTATTGAAGAAATGAATTCTTTAGGAAGTTCTGTTGCCGATAATAAACGTTACGATGAACTAAAGCAAAAAAGAAGTGATATTTATAATGAAGCTATTCCTTATTTAGAAAAAGTACTAGAAGTAGACGAAGACAATATCGATGTGGCTAAGACTTTAAAAGGTATTTATAGCGCTATTGGTAAAGACGCAAAGTATAAAGCGATTGTTGAAAAGTATAAAATCTAAGCTATAATCTTCAGTAAAGATTTTAATAAATTAATATAAAAAAAGCCAACTTTTAAAAGTTGGCTTTTTTATTATATAATCTTTTTAATGACTCGTAGTTTGTGGGTATGCCGTCTAGAATCTACATTGTAAATACCAGAATGGTCTAAGCGATCTATTCGTACTTTTCCGTGGGCATGAATAATATAATTGTCTTGCATTATAATACCTACGTGAGTAATAACTCCTTCAGCATTATCAAAAAAGGCCAAATCTCCAGGCTCACTTTCTTCAATAAAACTTAATGCCTCACCTTGGGTAGCTTGTTGAGAAGCATCTCTTAAAAGCTTGTAACCATTCAGTTTGTAAACCATTTGAGTGAACCCAGAACAATCGATACCAAATGGCGTTTTTCCACCCCATAAATAAGGGGTATTTATATAAGAAAAAGCAGTGTCTATAATATTTGCTTTCTCTTTAATGTCTTGAGAATAATGCCCTTCAAAGCTGTGTTGTAACACTGCTGTTCCGTTAAGAACAGAGCCCATAGGTACTGTGTATAATTGCTTATCGTTATCTTGAATAAAATCGACTAAATCGGTAGTTAATTGCAAAGGTTGCGCGGCTAACTGTATGTAGTGTTCTTCAGTAAGTTCAATATATTGTTTGTTATCTACCCACCCTTCATACGTATCGAAAGCGAGACGAATTTTACTCCACGATTTACGTTGTTCTAATACTTTAAAGACGTCGCCATACAATACCTGCGACACTAGTTCGCTGGCATCGGCGGCTTCAAATCTTAAGGGAACGATACTTAAATTACAAATTCCGTATTGCATTAGTTCATTTTAACGGCTATTATAAACGCTCGATTACTACAGCAGAAGCACCACCGCCACCATTACAAATAGCAGCTGCTCCAATTTTAGCATTATTTTGCTCTAACACATTTAAAAGTGTAATTAGAATTCTAACTCCAGAACATCCTAGAGGGTGCCCTAAAGAAACAGCACCACCGTTTACGTTTACATTTTTATCGGTAAGACCTAATATTTTCATATTAGCTAAACCAACGATAGAGAATGCTTCATTAAATTCAAAAAACTCTACATCTTTTAAATCAATTCCTGCTTTATCTAAAGCCTTTGGTAATGCTTTTGCTGGCGCTGTTGTAAACCACTCTGGCTCGTGAGCAGCATCTGCATATCCTCTTATAACTGCTAATGGTTTTAATCCTAATTCATCAGCTTTTTCTCTACTCATTAAAACCATTGCTCCGGCACCATCATTAATAGTAGATGCGTTGGCAGCAGTTACTGTTCCGTCTTTTGAAAAGGCCGGACGTAAACTAGGAATTTTATCCATTCTTACATTTCCAAACTCTTCATCTTTAACAACGATTACAGGTTCTCCACGACGTTGTGGTACTTCTACTGGTACAACTTCGTTATTAAATTTTCCTTTTTCCCAAGCATCTGCAGATCTTTTGTAAGATTGGATAGCGTACGCATCTTGATCTTCGCGAGAAAATTTGTACTCTGTAGCACAAGCATCTGCACAAACACCCATTGCATTCTGGTCGTAAGCATCGACCAAACCATCTTTTTGCATGCCGTCTACAAGTGTAGCAGGACCAAATTTGGTTCCTGTTCTTGCATACATATAGTGAGGAATTAAACTCATATTTTCCATTCCACCAGCTACAATAATACTCGCATCGCCTAAAGCAATAGATTGTGCAGCTTGCATAACTGTTTTCATACCAGAAGCACATACTTTATTTATTGTCGTACACGGTACTGTGTTAGGAATTCCAGCAAATATAGCAGCTTGTCTCGCCGGAGCTTGACCTGTACCAGCTTGCACAACATTTCCCATTAAAACTTCTTCTACCAATTCTGGTTTTAGGTTTATTTTTTCTAATGCTCCTTTTATAGCGATAGCTCCCAATCTTGGTGCAGGAATGGTTGATAATGCGCCTAAAAAACTACCTATAGGGGTTCTAGCTGCCGATACAATAACTACTTCTTTACTCATTTTGTTTTTGCTTTTTTTATGTGTTCAGCGAAATTAATCATTTTTTAGCAAAAATGAGAACCTTAAATTGATATTAACGTGCATTAAAAACAATATTTAGTACTTTTGATATGCTAAACCATTGGGTTAAGATAAAATTATTTACTATTTTTTATTGATGAAAGACTTCATAAATACGTTTTATAAAAACCATTCTCTTTTATATAAGGTTATTCTATTTATAGCCACCACTTTTTTAATTGTTTACTTATTTCCTAAAAGTGGACGCTTTAAATACAACTTCGAAAAAGGGAAACCTTGGCAGTCGGAAACCTTATACGCGCCGTTTAATTTTGCCATTCAAAAGACGCCGGAAGAACTTAATAAAGAAAAGGAGGAAATTGAATCTACCGCCATAAAATATTTCTCGATAGATGCCAAGGTACTTCCTATTGTAAAAAAAGATTTCCATGATAATTTTTATAAAATTTTTCCTGATTCCCTTTATG
>JAGPVI010000044.1 GCA_018067115.1 Bizionia sp.
TCTGTTTTAAATTCAAGCGGACCAAAGTACCCCATCTGTTTTACTATCCAATTTTTTCGTCCTTGAATATAAGGCGACGCCGGATTTGCACGATAACGTAACGGATTTGGTAATATCGATGCTATTGCCGCAGCTTCGTACTGCGATAATTTTGCTGCCGATTTTTTAAACCAAAACTGAGCAGCGGCTTCGGCACCGTAAATACCATCTCCCATTTCAATACTGTTTAAATAGACTTCTAAAATGCGTTCTTTACTCCAAATGCCTTCGATTAAAAAGGTGAAATACGTTTCTAACCCTTTACGTAGCCAACTGCGTTGCGGCCATAAAAAAACATTCTTAGCTGTTTGCTGACTAATAGAACTTGCCCCTCGAATCCGTTTTCCTTTCTTATTATGCTCGTAAGCTTTCTCTATGGCTTCGATATCGAAACCATTGTGGTTTAAAAAATTTTGATCTTCACTACAAATCACTGCGCGTTGCAAATTTTTGGATATCGCTTCCATAGGCACCCAATCGTGATTCCACAACTTTTTATTAGCATTATCATCTTCAAAATAACGAATAACCATTAAAGGTGTTACGGGAACAGGCACGTATTTAAACAAGACTACACTAGCTATAGAGAACGCAAAACACCAAAAAATAAGTTTAAAAAAAAATCGGAATATTACTTTCATTATGCTGTTAATTCTGCTAATTGTTTACCGATTAAACTCCCTATTGCTATCCCCATTCCACCTAATCTTACGCCGCAATATACGTTATTGCTCACTTGTTTTAACAGTGGTTTTTTCTTATTTCCAACCCCCATTATTCCGCTCCAACGTTGGTCTATTTCAAATGGTATTGTAGGTAAAATAACAGTTTTTAAAAGGTTTTCTAATGTGTTTTGTATTTGTGGTGTTTGCCCAAATTGAGTGGTTTCTTCTGTTTTAAAATCTAAATGTCTTCCACCGCCAAACAGCACGCGGTTATTTATGGTTCTAAAGTAATAATAGCCTTTATCCATATGAAACGTTCCCTTGAAAGGTAAATTGGTAATAGGTTTGGTAATTAATACTTGGGCTCTTGCTGGTTTAACAGCATCAGTTTTAATTAATTTTGAAGCAAATCCATTTGTTGCTATACATACTTTTCGCGATGAAAATTCGAAGTTATTGGTTTTTAAGACAACCTTATTTCCGGTATCGTTTAAGGCTTCAACCGACACGTTATTTAAAATTTTTACGCCAGAGGCTTGCACCTTTTGTAATAATGTAGTCATTAATTTTCCAGTATTTAACTGCCCTTCAAAAGCATTATACACATATTGACTTTTAATATTTTTAAATCCGAAGCTATTCTCCTTTAAAGAAAATACTGGAGCATTAAAAAGTGGGTGTAATAGAGCATTTATATTTTCTTTTTTATCTAAACAGGTTTCGAAGGTTTCAGTTTCGTTTTGTGTAAACAATTCATATCCGCCGTAATGTTTATAGCCAATGGCTTGTGCTCCTAAAGTGTTTTTTAATAGTTTTAAACCCTCCACGCGTTGCGTAACGAGTTCTACGACTTCTTCTGTTGTATGCTGCTTTAAATCGTCTATTATTTCACTTAAACTTCCAAAACAAGCGAAACCTGCATTTTTTGTACTTGCTCCCTGAGGCATTATACCCTGTTCTACAATTAAAATGGTTGCTTTAGGATGTTTACTTTTTAAATGTAAAGCACAGGTTAACCCAACGATACCACTTCCAATAATTGTATAATCGATATTACTTAACCAGCTTTGTCGTTCCCAATACGATAGATTCATAGGACTAATTTAGCATATTTATTTTAAAAATTAGGGCATAAAAAAACTCCGAAATTGCTTTCGGAGTTTTAATTATATATAAAAGAAGTTGAAATTATTCTACAACAATCTTTTTAGTAAAAGTTCTAGAACCGTCATTTACGTTTAATAAATACATTCCAGCTTGAACGTTTCCTAAGTTAATAGTTTCGTTAAACGCTCCAGAATTGTTAAATCCTTTTGTGTAAACCGAACGTCCTCTAATATCGAATACCTCTAGAGATACATTATTAGACGTTGAATTAAACTTCACATTAAACTCACCGTTATTAGGGTTTGGATAGATTGCAAAATTGTTTTCTAATGCAAAATCATCTGTGCTTAATGTAGTCGTACAGAATTCTATAGACCAGTCGTTAAAGGTACCAGTATTCCCCACTTCAAAATCAGCCATAATAAGCGTCCAATCTCCAGCAGTAGTAAGTCCATTAAAGTTTGATAAATCTCCCGTAGAAGAGAACGTACCTGTAATATTATCACCACAAACAACAGGAGGAGAACCTACTGCGAAAGTGATATCAAAATTAGAACTACCTGCACATTCAAACCCCCAAAGATTAATAAAATTCACCCCATCTGGATGTTGAAGTTGCACTACCATATCACTTAATTCTGGGTGAGTAATATCTACGTTAACTTTAATTGTAGTACCAGCACCAATAGTTGCTGTTTCAGACACGTTAATCACATTACCAATAGCTTGACCTTGTCCGCTACCTGTTGCTACACCATCTGGAATAGCTGTACCTAAAGGTCCTGATTCATAAAGATTACACGTTTCAGAAACACTAGTATTTAAAGCAAAACTTTTTGAATTTACATTAAAGAATATGTTACCTACTGCCTCTACCATAATACGGCAAAAAGGAGCCTGTGTAGTTGGCACAGTGATATTGTAAGAACCATTATTAGCAACATTTGAAGCTAATACAGTACCGAAAGTAGCACCACCATCTGTAGACAATAAAATATTTACAGTAGACACGTTGATTCCTGCTGCTGTTGTATTTGCAACATCCCAAGTAATTGTTTCTGTATCTCCAGCCGTCCAGCTAATTCCCGCTGTATCTTGAGAAGTAACTAAGAAAGGTCCTGCAGATGTAGTAACGTTAGCCGTCATTTGATCTACCGCAGTTTGTCCTCCATTTACATCGTTATCTCTAACTGTTAATCTAAAGTTTAACGCTCTCTGCACAGAAGATAGTTTCTCCCAAGTTGTAGACACGCCTCCTGAAGCAACAACATCTGTTAATTTAGGAATATATCTTGTCACATCTGAAGTTCCAGCGTAAGATCTTACTAAAGGTCCAGCAGCAGTAGTCTCTGTTGGTACGCCAGCAGGTCCTAAATCGTACTGTTCCCAAGTATAGGTATGCCCAGCAGTACCATCTGCATCTGTAGATGACCCTGTTAATTTATAAGGTGTAGACATTGGAATAGTATAATCTGCTCCTGCATTACTCGTTGGAGCACTGTTTCCTGTCGCTATCTCATTAGGACACGTACTACCAGCTCCTGTGCTAATGTTAGCAAAAATCATTTGTAAACTTTTCTGATGAAAATAAGCATCACTATTTCCTTGAACATTTTGAGGCGCACAAATTCCAGCGTAAGCCATAATTGTAGACCCACTTCCTGGTTCGTAAGCATTAGATGCCGTTCTGTTTCCACCTGCACAGTTACCACCATTACCATTAAAAGTATGTGGCGCTCCAAATTGATGACCTAATTCATGAGCAACATAATCGATATCGTATGCATCTCCAATTGGTTGAGGCGACCCTGTGATACCTCTTGCTTTATTACCAGTACATGGAGAGTTTAACGACGCTAAACCACCACCACCAGTACTAAAAGTATGTCCTACATCGTAGTTAGGGCTTTGGATTATATTATCAATAACTATCTGGCTTTCGTTAATTAAAGCTCCTGCATTGTTATTGGTGAAGTTATCAGAATCAATAAAAATAACAGCATCATTATTAGCTACAAGCGTCATTGTTAACGATAAATCTCTTTCGTAAATTTGGTTGTTTCTATTAATAGTAACTACTACAGCTGCAAGAACCGCCGCTTTTTTAGCAGCTTCTGTATCTCCTGCTGTTAAACCAGCCGCTAGCCAATGGAAAGCAGAATACTCGATAGTAGTTGCAACTGCTAATCTGTATTCTCTCATCATTCCATCATTAGCATTTTTCTGTGCTTGGTGATCGAAATTTGCATCCATTTCTATATGTTCATCATCATTCTCAAAACCACAAATCCATGCGCTATCTAATGCTGGTAAATCGCGTTTTGCATAAACGATATAGTTATTTCCTTCTTTGGTAAAAGGATCGATAAACTGTACACCGTTATTGGTAGACATAGTCATTGTATGTAACCCTTGGTTAGTAATACTAAAACGCATAGTAGTCCCTGGGTTATTTACACTCTCTCCTATATAAGTACGGATTTCTGGATATTTATCTTGTAATCCCTTTTCCATTACAGAAGCTTCCTTTACTCTAAAAGATTCGAAAGTATTATTTGCTGTAGGGAAATCGATAATTACATTTGAAGGCGCAAACGTATTTTTTCTGCTTGGCGCATTCTGAAGTTCATTTTTTAAAGCATCTATATTCAATGTGTAGAACTGAGCTTTGTTAGGCATTGTTTTTCTCAATACCTGTTCTTTCATTTTAGTCTTTGACTGTGATGTTTCACTCCAAAATCCTCTATCTTGCTGTGCAAAACTAGACACTGAAAATAAAACTACCGCTGCCAAAATTAAACTATTACGGAAGTAATTGTGTTTCATGGTTTATTTTTAATTAAATTAATACGCTATAAATATACTTCGTAATTTACCCATTACAAAGTTCTAAAAGTTAAATTAAAAATTTATGATTATGAAACACCTCGCATTATTGCTCATTTTTATTCTCTTTACGTGTCATTCTACGAAGAAAACAAACAACACTGAAAACGCTAAGCCAATGATTAACAACCTACAGTGCCCAGAAGATGGCATGTGTTCTTTAACGGTTTCAAAACTGAAATCTCTAAACGTTAAAAGTGATGAGTTTGGTAACTCTTATACTGAAATAGCAGACGGCAATAACACGCTTTTGACTTTTGAGTACAAGCGTAAACCAATAGAAAATGTTGAAGACGATAACTACCAAGAATTTGTATATATAGAGTTACAAAACCCAATTGAAAACCTCACGCTTGAAGATAATCAGTTACAAGATGCTAAAGTCACTTTTGTAAGATTGTGTTTTTGCAAAGGACAAACTGGTGCCTACAAAGTTACGAACGGAAAACTGAACATTACCAAACTTGAAACATCAAGCTATCAAT
>JAGPVI010000048.1 GCA_018067115.1 Bizionia sp.
TTATAGAAAAAGGAGTTATAGACGAAGGAGCTCCAGTTTTACTGCGATTAATAACCAAAGTTGCCGAGCGATTTTCGATCCAAATATCCGAAAAAGTGGCTGGTCAAGCGATTCCATTTATTGGCGCAGCTGGTGGGGCTATTATTAATACCGTTTTTATGGATCATTTTCAAGATATGGCAAAGGGCCATTTTATTGTTAGAAAACAAGAACGCTTATACGGACAAGAACTTGTTAAAACCTGCTATAATAGTATTAAGGTTTAATGTGTATTGCTGTTTATTAGACTATTACATAAACTATACTTACCGCACGGATAATGAAGGAGCACTTTAAGGTAGAAAAGCCTATTTTACATCTTAACTATTTTACAATTTGTATAAAGTATATAGTGTTGTTTGTTTTATTATTTTTATCTAGTTGGATAGTTATTCCTTTGTTAACTGCAGGTAAACGGGGGAGAACAGTGAATACGGTTTCAAAATTTATTTTTGAAAATGCTTTCGTTTTTGCAATTCTAATAGCAGCTACTATTATTGGTTGGTTTATTCACCGCGCCATCAAAAAATATAAATATGGAGAAGTTTTCGATATTAATTTCGAGGATTCTACTGGCGTTTTAAGTATTAAAACAATCAATCTTGCCAATAATAAAGAGAAGACTAAAAGTTACCTCTACAAAGATATTTCTTTTGTGTTCCATAAAAAGAACGACCCTCTGTTTGGCAACCAGAGAATTCTTGATATTTATCATCTAGAATTACGTGTGCACGATATTAATATTGATCGCACAGCCTGGTGCCGTCACGATAATATAGAGGTTTTGATTAAGAAAATTAAAAGTGAACACATAAGCGCCAAAGACTATAGTTAAAGCGTTACACCCATTTTTAATGTCTATTTAATTAAATGCGTATCTTAGAATAAACATGTGTTATGAAAAATGTAATCTTTTTTATTGCCTTATTCGGGTTGCTATCTGCGTGTAGTGGCGATGATGATACGGCTCCTGATAATTACAATACGACATTAATTGGAGATTGGAAATTAATTGAAGTCCTAGCTGATCCCGGCAATGGATCGGGTTCATTCTACGGTGTAGATAGCGATAAAATACTAACTTTCCACGCCGATGGGACTGTAACTTCAAATGGAGTGTTATGCGATATGTCGCTTACTGCAACCGGGGGGTCTAATGGAACGTATTCTGCAAGTCAGTCAGTTTTTATGTCTTCTTCCTGTATTAACCCTGAGTATAATTACCCTTTTGTTCAAACCGATAATATTCTTATTATAGAGTATTTCTGTATTGAACCTTGTAAAGCTAAATACATGAAAATTTAAAGTGTGACTTTAGTCGGGAACTATGAATCCTTTGTGTTATAAAATACTGAACTATAGTCTTTTAAAAATGGAGGTATAAAGGACTTACCTTTTCTTAACACAGAGTTATTTAGGATTTTTGAATAGTGAGGAGTGCTTAAACCCAATAATTCAATAAAATAATTTGAGGAATAAAACCAATACAAAACCCGAATAATAACTCGATTGGGGTATGAGCTTTTAAATGTAAGCGCGAGGTGGCAATGGCTCCAGTAATAATAGCCATTAAAGCCAAAGATCCATTGATGTTAATGCTAAAATGAACCGATAATGCAAAGGCAAACATAAATACTCCAGATATCGCAATCATGTGGATACTTGCTTTAAAATTAGCAAAAGCTAATACTAAACAAGTAAGAGTAGAAATTAAAGTACCAATAAAAAAGAAATACAATTCCGGGATTTGATGAATGGGTAATACACGCCTTAAAATCAATAGAATTATTACGGCATTAATAATTAACGGAATGATTCGTTCTTTCGTTGTTTTTAGATAAATCGTTTGTGTTCTTCCGATGGTTTTTAGTAAAAAATAGCTGAGTATAGGTAATAGTATTGTAAGTATAAAGAGTGATGTTACTTTGGCGCTTATCACTTCAAAAGGTAAATATCTTGGTGATTTCGAGAAGTAAAATATAACTGCCAGCAGCGGCATTATAATAGGGTGAAATATAAAGGAGACGCTTTTAAGAATGAAATTCATTATATTTTTTTTCTTAAACGGGCCACAGGAATATCTAACTGCTCTCTATATTTGGCTACTGTGCGTCTTGCGATTGGGTAACCTTTTTCTTTTAGTATTTTTGCTAAAGCTTCATCGGTTAATGGCTTTTTCTTGTTTTCTTCTTCTATAACCGTTTCTAAAATTGTTTTTATTTCTCGTGTAGACACTTCTTCTCCTTGGTCATTAGTCATCGACTCAGAGAAAAATTCTTTAATTAATTTAGTACCATAAGGGGTATCTACATATTTACTATTCGCAACACGCGATACTGTAGACACGTCCATTTCAATCTCATCTGCAATATCTTTTAGAATCATTGGTCTTAATTTACGCTCGTCGCCAGTTAAAAAGAATTCTTTTTGATAATGCATAATCGCACTCATAGTAACAAATAACGTCTGCTGACGCTGTTTAATAGCTTCTATAAACCATTTTGCGGCATCTAGTTTTTGCTTTATAAACTGTACGGCATCTTTCTGTGCTTTCGTCCGTTCCTTAGTCTCTTTATAGCCTTTAAGCATATTATTATACTCGCGAGAGACGTGAAGCTCGGGAGCGTTTCTACCATTTAACGTTAATTCTAAATCGCCGTTAACAATTTTAATAGCAAAATCTGGCACAACGTGTTGTACAACACGACTATTTCCGGCGTAAGACCCACCAGGTTTAGGGTTTAACCTTTCAATTTCGTGAATAGCATCTTTAAGCTGAAGTTCGGTAATATCGAATTTTTGCATCAGTTTTTGATAATGCTTTTTTGTGAACTGATCGAATGCGTTATTTATAATATCTAGCGCTAAAGCAACATTGGGCTTTTGCTCTTTGCGTTCTAATTGTATACTTAAACACTCCTGAAGATTTCTAGCGCCAACACCAGAAGGGTCTAGTTGATGCACGATTTTTAGAACCTGTTGTATTTTATCTTCGGTGGTATAAACATTTTGAGTAAATGCTAAATCGTCCATAATATCGCTTAACTCACGGCGTATATAACCACTTTCATCGACACTGCCAACAAGGAATTCTGCAATTTCGCGCTCTTCATCATTTAAACGGTAGGTATTTAATTGCGTGATTAAATGCTGAGTAAACGATGTTCCTGAAGCATACGGTATGCTTTTTTCATCCTCATCTGCGCTGTAATTATTAGCATTGGTGCGGTAATCTGGTATTTCGTCGTCGCTTAAATAGTCATCGACATTAATATCGTCGGTGTTAATTGTCTCATTATCGTCGTACTCGTCTTGCGAATTATCTAAATCATCGTACTCGTTCTCTACTTCCTCTTTGCCGCTATCTAAAGCAGGATTTTCCTCGAGCTCTTGTTTTAAACGTTGTTCAAAAGCTTGCGTAGGAAGTTGAATCAATTTCATTAATTGAATTTGTTGTGGAGACAACTTCTGAGATAATTTAAACTGTAAAAATTGTTTAAGCATGATGTGTTTTAGAATAAGTACTAAAATAAAAAAAACAATCTAGATTTATGAGTTTACTAGATTGTTTATTTTTATTATGATATGTGATGTTTTAACTAGAACTCTGCGTTTTGAGGTGTTCTAGGGAAAGGAATAACGTCTCTAATATTACCCATTCCTGTTGCGAACATTACTAAACGTTCGAAACCTAAACCAAAACCTGAGTGTACTGCTGTACCATATTTACGTAGGTCTAAGTACCACCAAAGCTCTTCTTCTGGTATGTTTAAGGCCGCCATTTTCTCTTTAAGAACATCTAAGCGCTCTTCACGTTGCGAACCTCCAACCATTTCACCAATGCCTGGAAATAAAATATCCATTGCTCTTACTGTCTTTCCGTCTTCATTTAAGCGCATATAAAAGGCTTTAATATCTGCAGGATAATCGAATAAAATTACAGGACACTTAAAGTGTTTTTCAACAAGAAAACGTTCATGCTCACTTTGTAAATCGGCGCCCCATTCTTCAATAATGTAATTGAATTTCTTTTTCTTATTTGGTTT
>JAGPVI010000057.1 GCA_018067115.1 Bizionia sp.
CCACGCTGTCCTAATTCAAAACCAAGATTGGCATTAGAGAATAAGTTTCCAACTGGTAAACCTACTCCAAAAGATATGCCAAACTCTTTTATAGATTGATCACTAACATTCAATCCTGTATTTTCAAACCGTGCTCCAGCCCTGTATACTACTCGACTCCAGTAGCTTGAGAAAGAATTATATTCTGGAATAAAAAATCCTCCAAGAGAGACTCTCGAGGCATCTTCGAAACGTACTGTTTCTATTCCATTAGAATTTTCGTAACTATATAACGGATTTGAGAAGTCACTCATTTTTTGAGATTCGTACTCTATTCCAGCAAACCATTTTCTTGGCTCTCCAATACCGGCTCCAAAAGTAAGCTTGGTAGGTAATTTTAAATCTGTTTCTAAAAGTCCCGAACCTTCTAAATTAGCATCTAAAGTATTTACAGCATATTCGTTACCATCGTTACCAATAATTATGCTAGCAAATGTACGTTCGTTATTTGATGTTAAATTAGCTGAAGGCGCAAAAGTAAAAGACGATTGTAATTCTAATTTATCGGTTACCATTGTTTGATAATGTAATCCAAAGTTAAAATTCAACCCACTTAATTCAGACCTATTACTTTCTCTAGAGTGCGATTGTAACGCCTGCCCTTCGTCATTATATCTAAAAAGCACTGTGCTATTCTCTATACTTCCAAAGTTGTAACTAGCATCGACACCTACGCTTAAACCATCTATAATTTGATAACCTGCTCCTAAAAACGCTTTATTTAAACCTCCGTTACCTTTAAAACGAGTATCTAGTTGTCCGTCTGCTCTAATATTTTCTAATTTGTAACCTACGGAAGTAAAAGGCATTAATCCTATCCCGAAGCCAAATTTTCCAACAGGAATAGATAGCGCTAAGTAATCGAAAGTAGACGTAGACACTTTTGCCTCTCCAGAATTACTTTTTAAGTTTGTAGAAGTATGGCTACCTCCTACCGTATACTTTATAGGTCTAGTTTCACCGTTGTACGGTATAAGCTTTAAATTATTACCAGCATAACTAGCTGGATTCCTTAAATTAATATGTACACTATCTTGGTAAACACTAAGTCCCCCCATACTCCTGTTCTCGACAGTACCTTTAAATTTAAGACTTCCAATACCGTAAAAAGAATACGGTGATTGCGTGCCTTCTTGGGCGTAACTTTGAATTGCAAAAAGCGCAATAAAAACTAATACAAGTTTTTTAATCATTAGTTTGTGTTAAATTGTAAAATAAAATTCAGTCCTTCTAAAAGGAAATTTGAGTTCGCAAATATGCTACTTTTTAATTGTTTAGACAACATTTTCGCATCTCCTCCTGTTAAAATAACTGTTAAATCGTTGTTTTTTTTTCTATATGCTTCAATATTTCCATCTATTTCAAACACAACGCCATTAAATACTCCAGAATGCATAGCGCTTTCTGTTGAATCTCCAATTAAGGCTTCTGGTTCTTTAGAAGTTAATAACGGTAATTTTGCAGTTTGATTATGTAAGGCTTTATAACGCATTCTTAAACCTGGGGAAATCGCGCCACCCAAATAGTGATTATCGACAGTTATAAAATCGTAAGTAATACAAGTACCCGCATCTATAATTAAAACGTTTTTATTACTGTATTTTTCTACAGACGCACAAACCAAAGCAATCCTATCTATACCCAACGTTTTTGGTGTACTGTATAAGTTTTTAAACGGTAATGGCGTTTCATGGTCTAAAATGAGAAGCTGAAAGTCCTTTTTTAGCGTTTCGAAACTGTTTTTATCTAGTTTTCCGACTGAAGAAACGATCGCTTTTTGGATATTTTGATAGTTTTCTTGAATTTCTTTAATTTTTTTAAAAATATTTTCAGCATCTACCTGAATTCTAAACAGCATTTTATTACCCTCAAAAACAGCTAGTTTAGCTTGCGTATTCCCTATATCGATAATTAAATTCATAGTATAAATTGATAAAACACAAACTTACAAAACGAAATTTTATAAAATTTGTTTTGTAGATATTAAAATAGCTCTTATATTTGCAACCGCAATTAGCGCTGGTGCCTTAGCTCAGTTGGTAGAGCAAAGGACTGAAAATCCTTGTGTCCCTGGTTCGATTCCTGGAGGCACCACCAGAAAACCCTGAAAACTTTTGTTTTCGGGGTTTTTTAATTTTAAGTGGTTTGTATTATTTTAAAGGCAATCACTAACACCCCTCCCTCTTGTTAGAAACAAAAACCTACCTCCCTTAAAAGCTTTATTAAATTTTAATAAAATCGTAACAGACTAATTGCGTTAATCTTTATAGAGATAACGCTAATTTTAGTAGATTTACTAACTTACATTTAACTTTTGAATATAACAGAAAACATAGAACCCCAACCACCTAAAAAAAGAAAATACCGCTTCGTCCGCCGTATATTACGCGTGCTTCTAGCTCTTTTTATTCTTTTATTTTTACTTCTTTTATTTATAAGAAGTCCCTGGGGGCAGAGTATTATTGTAGACAAAACTGTGCAGTACGTGTCTAATAAAACTGATACAAAAGTTGCTATCGATAGGCTTTTTATCACTTTTAATGGCAATATTCAACTGGAAGGCCTATTTTTAGAAGATACCAAAGGAGATACTTTAGTCTACTCAAAATCCTTGGAGGCAGACATCCCATTGCTATCCATGATAAAAGGTGGAGCCATGGGGGTAGAACATTTAGAATGGGAAGGCCTACGTGCCAAC
>JAGPVI010000071.1 GCA_018067115.1 Bizionia sp.
ATTTCATATGTTTCTCGATTTTTCGACATTGTTGCCAACGGTCTTGTGTATGATTGGTGACGTGTTTAAGCACCTAATTTAGCAAATAATTATCTACAAAGAAAGTTTGCTAGGATTTTAGTAAGTAGGCGAGAACCAAGCAATAAATTATATACGGTGTTGTAAGTAGTTTTTATTCCGTTATTTTATCTTATAAATGCTATTTTTTTAAAACTGTTATCGCTGTGGCTGAATTTCAGAGCTTTATTTTCCGAATCATAGTAAAAGCTATGAGTTTTTTCATTTGAGCTATATCTTTTGTCAATCCAAAGCGGTTTTAAATTCAGTTTTGAATTTGGCTTTATATTATTTTCGCAATATTCGAAATAAACTTCTTGCAAGCTAAAACTAATTAGACATTCCTCAATTCCAAAATTTAATTTCTTGAAATCAGAAAAGTCATTTTCGGTGTATAACCAATGTTCGTTGGAATAAAGATTATCTGTCTTTTTATTTACAGCAATATTCCAATTTCCAGAATTTTCTACAATGAAATTTGTCAATTCTAATTCTGTTGAATTTTGACTTATTTCGAAATGGTCTTGATTGTTGTTTTTTTCAATTACTGCACCAAAATTTTTGACGTAATTAAGTAATATACTATTCGGTTTAGATATTAAATTCTCTTTTTCTAATTGAATAAATGGCAATTTCCATTCGTTGAAAAATAAGTTATGTAATTCGTTTAAGTTCTTTATCACGATGGTTTTTCTCAAATTGCTTATAACGTTGTTGTATAAGAAACGTAGGGCAGTTGATAAGCACGTAGTACTTTCTTGAATTTATATCAGTTGTTCGTTTATTAATTCGATAAATTCTCTTAAATCTTTATTATCACGTGCTGAATATCTTTTTGTTCCGCCCAATTGTGTTATTACAAGATTGGTAATTACTTTGTCAGGTTTTAGTCCGAAACGTATTAGCCAGATTAAAATCAGATAAATCGGAATTAGAAATGTAACTCCATTCCAATTTGGTTCACTTTCACTAAAAATCATAACTCCGGTTATAATTAATGAAATCAGCATTAGAATTACTGAAAAGCCTAAAACTTTTGAGCGAAAAGTATTTTTTTCTTTTTCAGTACGAACTGAAGTTAGTTTTGAGAGTGGATAATTTTCCTCATTTTCATTGTCTTTTGAGTTTTTTGATATGCAAATCAGTCGTTTGTCTGTTAAAACACCTTTATTATAAGTTTCCTTTGTCTGACTAAAATAGTACTCCTTTAAAATTACTTCTCCTTCTTTTAATTTCATTTATGTTTTCTTTTTTCGTATTAATGGCAACTCTAGTATATCAGCATAAACTAAACATACAAAAGGTTTAGTGAGCGGTATAAGCGTTATTAATTAGTATTAATACTATTAAGTATACTTGCCACAAGCGTTAATAATTTATGGATGGGTATTAATTAATAGCGGGTACAATATAGATAATACTTTTTATATTATGTTGAGGAAAAACATAAAGAAAGTGTTTATTGGTTAATGGGGTGGGTTTAGCGCATAATTTAGCAAATAATTATTTACAAATAAAGTTTGCTAGGATTTTAGTAGGTAGGCTAGAACTAGTAATTAATTATATACGGTGTTGTGGGTAGTTATCTTTTCATCCAGATTAAATAAAGACCAAATTCCAACTGTTTTGAAATTTAGTCTTTATAGAAAGTTTACTTTAAAATCTTTTTCTTTTCATTTTTAGCGAAATAGTAAATTAAATTTCCAATTCCTAAAGTCCACCAAAGTGTAAAAAAGGCAATCAAAATATGCCCAGTAGTAGATCCGTTATTTCTTGTTAGTAGAAAAAATTCAGGCGTTTCTTCTTTTAATTTCCAATCATTGGCGACGTACATTTTTACATCCTTATAAGCTTCATCTCTAGCTAACTTTTTTTCGTCTACTTGTCTGTTTTCGTCCATATTTCATTTATTATTTAGTTATTTCTACTCCTTTTTTTAGTCTCTTTTTAGATAATTCCGGTTATTTATTTTTTCAATTGACAATATTAATTTATTTATATATATGTTAATTACGGTTTTCCGTATTGTTAGTATTTTTTAAACTTGCCCATAACTCTAGTATATCAGTTTAAACTAAACACACAAAGAGTTTAAGGAGTGGTGTAAATGGTGTTTATTATTTATTTCGTTATTAAGTAAAACTACACCACGGGTGTTATGGTTTATGGTAGGGTATTATCTAATAGCGTGTGCAATATAAATGTTGTGTTTTATATTGTATTACGGTAAACCGTAAAGGGGGGCTTTTTCGTTAAAGGGGGGTGTTTTTTTGGTACGTGGTAATGTAATACTGGTTATATAAGTGGCCTCTGGACTGCGCTCGAGGGGACACTAATTTTTACGGTTAGTGTTTTTATTAGCGTGGTTTGTGTTGGGTAAACAGGGTAGGGGTGTTGTATGGGCGTAATTAAGTAGGCTAGAAGTAGGTAGACGTTTATTTTTTTTCTTCTCGTAAAATCTTTTCCATTTTACGACCTTTAGCTAGTTCGTCTATTAGTTTTTCCATTTGCCTGCATTGTTTATACACTTGAAATTGATTTTCTATGTCTTCTATGCGATACCCACAAACGACTCCTTTAATTAAGTATGCGTTAGGATGTATTGTAGCTTTTTGAAAGAATGTTTTAAAGGTTACTTTCTCTTCTATAAGTGTTTGTAACTCTTCGGTATTATACCCAGTAAGCCATTGTATTACTTGGTTGAGTTCTTCTTTTGTTCTACCATTTTTCTCCAATCTGTTTAAGTACAGTGGATAAATGGATGCAAATATCATCTTAGCGACTTTTTCATTTTTCTCGGCAGTAACTTTCATAGTTATAAATTTGTTATTAAACTCTGTTTAGATTCTGATTAGATTTTTATATTAATTGATGTTAACGTTTACTGTATGCGTCGTGGTGTGGTTATTTGTGGGGGTTTTATGAAGGAAATGAGATCTAGCAAACTTACAAACACTTTTGGTTAAGCATTAAAATAAGTAGTTTTTATACACGGTATTAGCAAACGTAATTATTAATAGAGAAATTCGAGCACAATTATTTTTCGATTCAATTCATCTTTTAAATCAATATTTTTGTTCAGCATAAATCTAGAAGTAGATTTTGAAGGTAAAAATCCAACACTCTTTTTTCGATCATAGAATTCTTTATGAAATTCGCCTTTATCTTTTATTACTTCCAGCGCTTGTAAATATTTTCCAATATTATTAAAACTCGGTGAGTTCATTTCTCGGTTTATAATAGAATCATAATCAACTTCGGATATGTTTTCTCCTGAGGTTCTGGAATAAGAATATTCAATTGTTCCGTCAGGATTTGTGTATATATATCTCGATTTAATATAAGGGAAAGGGCTTTTTAAAAAGTTTAAAGAATCTGATTCTATTTTGTCAAAATTGCTATTCTTTAAAATCCAAACAGAATCTGGAAATTCATACATTTCAAGTCTTAAATTGCTCGCTTTAAATTTATTTCGTGCCTTTTCGGATATGCTTTTCCAGTTCTCGGTTTTTTCATCACGTAATTCGGTTAAAAACTGACGATA
>JAGPVI010000076.1 GCA_018067115.1 Bizionia sp.
AAAGTAAAACTATTTTAATGGGCTTCGGTTTAGACAGTGATGCCATACACTCACCAAACGAGCATTTTGGGGTTTGGAATTACTTAAAAGGGATTGAAACCATTCCATATTTCTTTAAGCACTTTACAGAATTACACAAATAATCACATATTTTATCTACCAAGCCGCTTAATTTTTAAGCGGCTTTTTTATTACCTCTATACTCTACATTCTCCTATAATATTTTGGGCGTTACCCTATCGGGTCGGGTCTTCACGACTCGCTTCCCGAAAAAAAATCGGGAGAGCTCAAACACATCGCTCAACCCCTAACGCAGTCAAACCACTAAAAACAAAGCTCTACACTTGTAGAATTAAATTATTTACTCTACATTTGTAGAAGACCCTCTAAAATTGTAGAATAATGCAACTCACAAAGACCGAAGAAGAATTAATGAATCACCTCTGGAGATTAGACAAAGCCTTTATGAAGGATTTGCTAGAGGCCTACCCCGAGCCAAAACCAGCGACTACAACAATTGCCACTCTTTTAAAACGAATGACAGCCAAAGAGTTTGTAAGTTATAAACGCTTCGGGAATTCTAGAGAATATTTCCCACTGGTTAAAAAGAAAGACTATTTCTCGAAACACGTTAATGGATTAATTAAAAACTTCTTTAACGATAGCAGCTCTCAGTTTGCCTCCTTTTTCACCAAAGAAACAAACTTGTCTAAAAAAGAATTACAAGAATTACGCGCTATTATAGATGGCGAATTACAAAATAAATAGTCAGAAATTATGGAACTATTACTTTTAAAATCCACCGCCTGCCTAGCCCTTTTTATAGTCTTCTATAAATTGGTTTTAGAGAAAGAAACAATGCACACCGTTAAGCGATTCTATTTACTAGCCGCTTTAGCCTTTTCTATTTTTATTCCTTTTATAACCTTTACAGAATATGTCACGGTAGACAAAGCATTGCCTGTATTTACCGCAGAGGGTCTGCCAAACCTTATTGTCACAACAGAGCAAAATGAGTTAGACCCACTAAATTATTTGCCATACCTCCTTTGGTCACTTTACGGGCTAGGGGTAATCGTTTTCGGATTAAAATTCGCAATTAACTTATTCAAAATAAAACATCGTATTGCCAACAACCCAAAGTATAAGACAAATTATATTACCCATGTACTTATAAACGATACAGTTACCCCACACACCTTTTTAAATTATATTTTCTTTAATAAAACCACATTCGAAAATAATGAAATACCCCAAGAAATAAGGCTACATGAAGAAACTCACGCGCTACAAAAACACACTATCGATATTCTATGCATAGAGTTTCTAATAGTTCTTTTTTGGTTTAACCCATTATTATACATTATTAAAAAAGACATAAAACTCAATCACGAATTTCTTGCCGATGCCGGTGTTTTAAAACGCGGTGTTAACGCATCAACTTATCAAAATTTATTACTAGCATTCTCATCAGGTGCAGACTATAATCCCTTGGCAAATGCCATAAACTATTCATTAATCAAAAAACGATTTACAGTTATGAAAACACAAACTCCATTGCACGCAAAATGGCTAAAGAGCCTTTTAATACTGCCCTTATTGGGTGGCTTACTCTTTAGCTTTAGCAGTACCAAAACAATCAAGAAAGAAAACGGTATACCCACCGTGAGTGCAGAACAAAATAATTATGGGTCAGAAAATAACGCCATTACAATAAGTGAAGCTCAAGAAACGCTAGTAACCGTAAATGGCATTGCTTGCGAAGAATGCTTTTTTAATTTCTCTAAAAAAGCCATCCAAAAAATACTTATCGGCACCTCTACGAATGACGAAATAACAAGTTTTAGAGTAAAGTTTGCTGGAAAACCGACTGAGACTATAAAAGGATCTCGAACGTTAAATAAGGTAGCCATAGACTATTTAGAAGACGCATTGGTTGGTAATACTGTACAAATTTTCGATATCAGGACCAATACAAAAGTGTTTCCACCAGTGCTTATTACCATCGTAGATAAAAACGACCCAAATCATACACCTTCACTAAAAGTGAAAAAAGGCGAACATTCTATTCTGCCACCACCACCGCCAGCTCCGCCAAAGGTAAAGCAAGGTGAGCTTTCTAATATTCCGCCGCCGCCGCCGCCACCTTCACCAGAAAAAATAATCAATAGTCTATCTGGTTTCTCAGACTATATGCTTCAAACGGAAAGAAATAAAGACGCCATTTTTTATAATGATAATAAAATATCAGCCAATGAAGCTATCGCACTTTATAAAAAATATGGTAAAATCGATATAGTGACAAAGCGTATTAACGACAATAAATTCAGTGTTTATCTCTCGAAAGCGAAAGGTAATACTTCAACAATAACATCGCAAGATCATTCTAATACCTCATCAGCTCACTATAACACAGGCTTTTTAAACATAAATGGACAAGAGCATTTTTTTGTAACTATTAACGAAAAAACAAGGTACTATAATCGTTGGGGAATAGAAGTGGACGACGAAGGCCGTGAAGTAAATGGTTCAAGACGTGTTTCTGGAGATCAAGTTGTTCCCGGACAATACTTAACGAAAGTATATAAAGAGAATAAAATAGTGAGTGAATTTAGAAAAACTTGGAGAGACCGCAGAATGGATTTCCCTGAGATGCCGAAACCAAAATCGCCACAAGAAACCATAAAAGAGATGGCAGAACAAAATGCCACTTTTTATTATAATGGGGAATCTATTACTGCTGAAAAAGCATTAGAAATTGTGAACACCAAAAAAAAAATAAACATGTCATCGCAGTCTAACAATGGTGTATCGGTTGTGCATTTATCTAATAAAGGAATGACTTTAGTTAATGGAAAACTAATTACCGAAGACGATTAAATAGCTCTCAATTAAATACTAAAACACAAAAGACCTCTAAATTAGAGGTCTTTTTTTGTAACAAAACATAGGTTTTAGCGTTCTAATAGACTCATCATCAATTCATATCAATCAAAAAACAATCACTATGTTAAAACGCTTTTTTATTATTTGCTCTGGAGCAGATACCGACATTTTAAAAGAAACGCCCATTGGCGAACACAATAAATTTGTTGGCATTGGCGCCACCGTATTTTTTACAGCTGTTATGGCATTTATAGCTTCTAGTTATGCACTTTATACGGTTTTTGACTCTGTAATAATTGCTTTAGGCTTCGGTCTCGTTTGGGGTTTGCTTATATTTAATTTAGACCGCTTTATTGTATCGACAATTAAAAAACGTGGTTCATTTTTTAAGGATAGTTCGCAAGCGATTCCAAGACTTATTCTAGCTGTGATTATTGCTATTGTTATTTCGAAACCTTTAGAATTAAAGATTTTTGAAAAAGAAATTAACCAAGTATTATTAGAACAAAAAAACGAATTTACACTAGCCAATCAAAAACAAATTGCTTTACAATACACGCCAAAAACGACTGCGTTAGAACAACAAATTTCTGGTTTAAAAGAAGACATAAAAACTAAAGAAGCTGAAGTTAATGCGTTATACACTATTTATATAACTGAAGCCGAAGGCACTTCTGGCACTAAAAAATTAGGAAAAGGGCCTGTTTACCAAGAAAAAAGAGGTAAACACGATGCTGCTTTAGCTCAACTAGAATCACTAAAAGCAAACAACCATTTAAAAATAGAGCGTTTAGAAAAGGA
>JAGPVI010000084.1 GCA_018067115.1 Bizionia sp.
GTAAATACGCACTGCGCATATTAATATTACGCTTGGCATCTTTTTTTAAAAGCAAGACACTCAATCCATTAACTAAAATTCCTAAAATAGATAACAATATCACTAAATCGGAACCTATAACCTCCGGCACTTTAAAACGCTTACTCGCTTCTATAATTAATAAAATAGCTACTATTATTAATCTAAACGCATTAATAAAAGCAGCTACTATTTCGGCCCGCTTGTAACCAAACGTTTTATCTATAGAGGCTTTTTGTTGCGATAATTTTGTAGCTACAAAACTTACTATAAGGGATAAAACATCGCTAAAATTATGCAAAGCATCGCTTAACAAACTTAAACTACCAGAAACTAAACCACCTACAACTTGGGCAGCAGTAATACCTATGTTTAATACAATAGAAATTAAAAGATTGTTTCCTTTTAATGGCGGAAGGATGTGTTTGTGCGAATCACTCATATTAACAAGAAGAAGCGGGAATTTTATCGACTCTGTTTTGGTGTCTACCACCTTCGAAAGCTGTTTCTAAAAACGTATCTACCATAGTTAATACTTGCTGTATTGCTGTATAACGTGCCGGAATGCACATAACATTTGCATTGTTATGTTGGCGTGTTAATGCAGTTATTTCGTTAATCCAACAAATTCCAGCACGAACGTTCTGATATTTATTAGCCGTAATTGCTACACCATTTGCACTACCACAAATTAAAATTCCAAAATCTACTGTCTTATTATTAACGTCTTGAGCTACTGGGTGAACAAAATCTGGATAATCTACGCTATCATTAGCATCGGTTCCATAATTAGTAATCGTATAACCTTTCGCTTCTAAATGCTTGATAACCGCGAATTTATACTCGGTTCCAGCGTGGTCATTTCCAATTGAAATAGTCATTTTTTTAAGAGTTTAGTGTTGTTGTTTTTTAAGGCTATAAAGTTACTATATAGAATATTAAAACAGCTGCTAAAAAAGGCTAACTTCATTAATTACTTAAAAAACGTTATAAAAAGGACTTTATTAACAAAATAAAACCATTGTTAACTACTACCACTTTTTGTATTGATTACTTGTTAATATCTTCTTATTGTTTTTTAAAACTTTTATTAGGTTTCTAGCAAAAAAATTCCAATCAAAAATCAACATGACTATACCTAAAAAGTTAGTCACTTTTTTTAGATTATTTATTCAATTAAAAAATGCAGATACAAACATGAAAAAAATTAATACTTATTAAATCTAACAGTACAATTAGGGTTATTAACAGTTGTTAACAACAAATACAAATCGCTTAAAAACAAAGAACTTAACACAATAATAACTTGTTAATAATGTCTATTAAGTAACATATCAAACAAAATCAATGAAAAGTTATACCGCTATTAACAGACTATAATAACCATTAATTTTTTTTTAAAATTTTAAAAGAAACAAATGATATATATAATAAATGTTTACAAACTAAATTTTTAATTAACGTAAACTTAAAATTGATTTAATTTTTAAAACGTAGCTTTGCAGTAATCCTAAAGGATTGATACTAGAATAAATTCATCTTTTAAATAAAAGGCCTTCTTCTGAATTTAGTATTTGCTAGAATACAATTTATCAATATCTTTAAGAAGAATAAACGAATCAAATACATGACAAAAAAGAAAAAAAGGAAACCTTCACACAATAAGATCTCCGACCTTACAAATACCATTCTAGGTATATTAAAAGATGATAGAACCAAATCATACAACTATAAACAAATAGCTTCTAAATTAGAGCTTAACGACGCTAGTAGTCGTAACCAAATAATAAAAACGCTTGCTAAACTTAAAGTCAAAGAAGAGATTGAAGAAGTAGAGCGTGGAAAATTTAAAATTATAATTAATAACGAATACCATACCGGTAAGTTCGATGCAACAGCTCGTGGTAGTGGATACGTTATTTGCGACGAATTTGAAGATGATATCTATATTGCTTCAAACAATGTTAATAAAGCCTTGCACGGTGACGAAGTAGAACTTTATGTGTACAAGCGCAAAAAACGTGGTAAATTAGAGGGTGAAATTACTAAGGTTATTTCGCGTGCTAAAACAGAATATGTGGGCGTGATACAAATTCACGAGAAAAAGAATTTTGCATTTGTAGTGCCAGATTCTAACAAAATGTACACCGATATTTTTGTACCTATTAATAAAATTAATAAGGCAGAAGACGGTGATAAAGTTTTGGTGCAATTAGAAGAATGGCCTCAAAAAGCCGATTCACCAAACGGAAAAGTACTTAAAGTTTTAGGGAGACCAGGAGAACATAATACAGAAATTCATTCCATTTTAGCAGAATACGGATTGCCTTACGAGTTTCCACATGAAGTAGAAGAGTTTGCAAATAATATCGATACGTCTATAAATCCAGAAGAAATTGCTAAACGTCGCGATATGCGAGACGATTTAACGTTTACGATAGATCCTAGAGATGCTAAAGATTTTGATGATGCCTTGTCGTTTAAAGTGTTAGATAACAATTTATACGAAATAGGTATTCATATTGCCGATGTCTCGCATTATGTGCAAGAGGGTACTATTTTAGACGATGAAGCTTACGAGCGTGCAACTTCGGTGTATTTAGTAGACCGTGTAGTACCAATGTTACCAGAAATTTTATCTAATAATGCCTGTTCTTTACGTCCAAACGAAGAGAAATTTACGTTCTCGGCTGTTTTTACCATAAATGATAAAGCAGAAATTAAAGACGAATGGTTTGGTAGAACAGTAACATACAGTGATGCTCGTTTTTCTTACGAAGAAGCGCAAGCCATTATAGAAAGTAAAACCACGCAAATTCCTGCCGATGTTTCGTTAACGGGCGAAGCGTATAATACCGATCAGGAAATAGCAGATGCTGTTTTAAAAATGGACGATCTTGCTAAAATAATGCGAAATAAACGTATGGATTCTGGAGCCTTGTCTTTCGATAAATTAGAAGTAAAATTCGATTTAGATGAAGAGGCAAATCCTATTGGAGTATTCTTTAAAACCAGTAAAGATGCGAATAAGCTAATTGAAGAGTTTATGCTTTTAGCAAATCGTAAAGTATCTGAGTTTATAGGAAAACAAAAACCAGAAAAAACGTTTGTTTACCGTGTTCACGACGAGCCGGACGAAAGTAAATTAATGGCATTACAAGGTGTTGTTGCTAGATTTGGACATAAATTAAATTTTAAAGATCGTAAAAGTATTGCGTCGTCTTTAAATACTTTATTAAGTGATGTTCAAGGTAAAAAAGAACAGA
>JAGPVI010000085.1 GCA_018067115.1 Bizionia sp.
GGAATTATAGATTCGCTGCGTAAATCGGTAAACGATAATCGGTAGTTTCCAGTTTCAAAACCATTAGAAATCGCAATATTATTAATGGTTGTTATTCCGGTTTTATAAAAGTCTTTTAAATTATCTGGGTGCGATTTTAACTCTGTTGGTGTAATAGAAACGCCGTTGTAAAGTGCGGTGTCCCCACCGCGAACTACAGTGCCGTTGTCTAAATAAACAGGGCTGTCGTATTGCTGTGTAAATACTCCAGCATTAAGTCGCGGTCCCCAAGAATAGGTGATACCATCGTTAATACCACCGCCAAGACCGTTGTTAAACTCGAAGTTTCCAGAGTTTCCTTGTCCGTAACTATTTTGAAATTTGGGAAGTTTAAAAGCAGAATCTACAAATAAAGAAGTGTTGATGCTAATACCCAATCCTTTAGATTGTTTTCCGCTTTTTGTTTTAATAACTATTACACCGTTCGATGCTCTCGAGCCATAGAGAGCCGCTGCACTTGGGCCTTTTAATACAGATACTTCTTCGATATCGTCCGCATTAACGTCCATAGCTCCATTTCCAAAATCTATTTCTTGAAAACCTGCTGCTGCTTCATTTGTGAAATTAAAAACAGTTGCATTATTAATTGGGATGCCATCAACTACAAATAAGGGATTGTTATTAGAAAAAGATGCTTCACCACGAATTATTATTTTTGAGGAAGACCCCACCCCAGTAGTACCTTGTGAGATGGTGACTCCAGAAAGTTTACCCGATAAATTATCTAAGAAGTTTATAGTTTTTACTTCATTTAACCCTTTGGAATTAATGGATTGCACAGCATAGCCTAATTCTTTAGTGTTGCGTTCTAAGCCCAGGGCGGTTACAACAACTTCATTTAAAGGGGTTGTTGATTCTAATAAAACGACATCAATCGCCATTTGATTTTTTACAGTGATTTTTTTTGATTCGAATCCGAATGATGAAAACAGCAAAGTGTCTTCGGCGGAAGCAGTAATGCTGAAATTTCCATTTTCGTCAGAATTAGTACTGTTTCCATTCGATGCTGTGATGGTTGCAAATGGAATGGTTTCATTTCCTGTGGCGGCGGTTACCGTTCCATAAATTTTTGTTTGTGCATAACTTAAAGAGGTCGCTAAAAGTAAAATACAGACATAAAAAAGCCTCATATTGGTTGTGATTAGTATGTGTAAGAATTAAAAAATGGCAACAACAACGTTGCGTAGTTTTACATTACTAATTGAGGTGAACCTTTATTAAAATAAGAGGAAAGTGATAGAGAATTAAAAGGTAAATGCGTGAAGCAGATGGTCTTTTCTTTAGTAATTATAGAATTTATAAGAAGTGTTGTAAGTGCTTTTGAAAGGCTACGAAAGTTATTGATAATATCTTTTATATCCTGAAGGTCATCGATATCATAAAGTCTTTCTAAGGTAGTAAACGAGATGTTTTTTTTAGATGCAAGATTTAAAAACGTTTTTGTTAATGCAGAAGTTTGCCATGGTAATTTCTTAAAAGCTTCGGCATTAAAGACGTGTTTGGAAATCCCCATAAGATAAAAACCCCCGTCTTGTGAAGGACCTATAACTAAATTGTTGGTTTGTAACTTAGCGATAGTCTCATTTATATGCGCCGTTTTTAAGTGTGGGGTGTCATTACCTACCGTTATAATGTTTACAAAGCCTTTATTAAAAATGGTTTGTATAGCATTGGTAAAACGTTCTCCAAAAGAATCTCCAATCTGTTTGTCTTCAGATATTATAAAATAGGGGGATCCTGCGTTTTTAACCTTAGATTCTACCTCTGTATTTAGTGTTTTAAAAAGTGTTTCTGCCGATTTAATAGGCTTGCGTTCGGCTTCTATTTGGGCCGAATTCGCAAAAATTAATATGGCAGTGTCTTTGTTATTCATTGTAATTTAAAGCAATCTAATAAAATAAATTAGTAGTGTAAAATTATGCTACAGAGCCTTGGCAACTACTCCCAGAGCCCGCCGTACAACCATAACAATGCTGCGAAATTTTAATGGTTCTATCATTTAATAAGTCCTCATTATACTCGCTAATATGTTGCACTTTACTCGCCACTTTTAAATCTAGCATTTGGTTAAAATCGCAATCGTACAACCAACCATCCCAACTAATAGAAATTGTATTTGTGCACATAACATTACTAACTGCGGCTGGATTGTATGCCTCAACAAGAGAGTGCATATAGTCTTCGTAATTTTCTGAAGCGATTAAATAATCTAAAAAACGAGCAATTGGTAAATTTGTAATGGCAAATAGGTTATGAAAGTCAATATCGAAATCTTCTTTTAAAGCCTTTTTAAAATCTTTTTCCATTGCTGCTTGGTCGCCTGGTAAAAAAGCCCCCGACGGATTATAAACTAAATCTAGTCGCAGGTCGCTTCCTGGCATTCCGTAGCCTCTTTCGTTAAGTTCTTGTAAAGCTTTAATAGACTTATCGAAAACACCACTACCACGTTGTTTATCGGTTTTACCACGAGTGTAATGTGGCATCGAGGAGATAACGTGTACATTATGCTTTTTAAAAAAATCGGGTAAATCGTAATATTTCTTATTCGCTCTAATAATGGTCAAGTTCGAGCGTACAATAAAATCTTTAATGCCGGCTTTCGATGCCTCGTGAACAAACCATTTAAAATCGGGGTTCATTTCTGGGGCACCACCAGTTAAATCTAAGGTATGTGCTTTGGTATTTTTTATCACCTCAAGACATTGTAACATCGTCTCGCGTGTCATAATTTCTTTACGGTCTGGCCCAGCGTCTACGTGACAGTGTTCGCACACTTGGTTGCACATATACCCTAAGTTAATTTGAAGTATTTCTAGTTTCTTTGGGGTTAAAGGAAATTGATTGGTCTCGGCAATTTTATCTTTAAAAGTTGGCAACTCTCCATTCTTAAAAATACCATTCGATAAAATATCAAGTTGCCTGTTGCTATTTGCTAAATCACTTTCTCTTTTTTGTAAGGATTTTAATGTCATTAAAATGTTTTTTTAACGTGTATAATGTTTACGTAAATTTTTAAATAATAGTTTTAAAAAATCGAGTAATTACATTTCTAATTTGTTTACTTTATTCATCATTTGTACCCCATGTACTAAAGTCGCTCCGCTTTTTATGGCTGCACCAACGTGCAAGGCTTCCATCATTTCTTCTTTGGTAATTCCGCGCTGTAAGCCATCTTTTGTATAGGCGTCTATACAGTAAGGGCATTGCTCTGTATGGGCAACGGCAAGAGCTATTAGCGATTTTTCTCTAGCAGAAAGGGCCCCCTCTTCAAAAACTTTACTGTAATAATCAAAAAATTTATCTCCAAGTTCTTGATTCCATTCGCTAATTTTTCCAAATTTTTTTAAATCGGCTGGATCGTAATATGTTTTTTGCATTTTATATCTGTTTTAAGCTTAAGCGTCGTATAGACTAGTTGTAAGTCGAAAAGATATATAATACTTAACACATAAGGTGTTTTATAACGTTTATTTTTAAAGTTGAACAGCCGTAGTTAAGCTTCAATAGTTGGTTACAAATACATTATGGATTTAATTTGAGGGTATCGCTTTTGCGCTTTAAGGAAAATTAAAGTGCATTTGACTATTAAAATACATTCAGCTATAATTACAGAAAGAATGGTAGTAATTTGTTTTTTAGAATGAATAGCCTATGGCAAAATTCAACACGGGCTCGTCTGCTTTAAAATCATAGCGTTCGCCTTCTGGTAAAGAGGGGTCGTGAAAGGGAGCCGCTAGATCAAACCGGATTACAAAGCCTTGAACATCGATACGTAAGCCAACACCAGCGCCCATTCCTAATTCGTTTATAAAATTGGACGTAAATTTATCGTTTCCTCCAAATGCGGGGTTTGCTCTAGAGTTCCAAACGTTTCCCGCATCGGCAAACACAGCGCCTTTAAAGAATGAGAAAATTGGAAAACGATATTCTACATTGGCTTCCAAGCGTATGTTTCCTGTTTGGTCAAAATAGGTGCCGTCGCTTTGTGTATCGTTACCTTCGTTATATGTTCCGGGACCTAACGATCTAATTCTAAACGCACGAACACTGTAAGGGCCGCCAGAAAAATACTGTTTTACAAAAGGAATAACATCCGAATTACCATACGGGTGACCATAACCTGCAAATAAGCGAGTGGCTAGCGTTTGCTCTCTTTTTTCTCCAAAATTGAGGTGAAATCTTAAATCGATATCTGCTTTGGCATATTGCGCATACTGTAACCCTAAAAATGCTTTTGGTTCACCGGCGTCTTGCTCTTTACCGAACAAACTTATAGAGTTTCCGGCAACGTCTAATGTGGTGTTCACAAATAACTGATTAGGGTCGCTGGCATCGACCATTCCGTTATAAGTAAATGAAAAGGTTAAGCCCGAAATAAACTGTTGGTCGAAACTGCGTTTTAAAAAAGGGTTATTATCTAAAATTTCTTGAAAGTCTGGTGTGGTATTGGATAAGCTCGTGTAATTTATAGAAATAGGATTGAATTGGTAAGTAACGTAGCGGTTAGAATCCCATACGTAACCAAATAAACCATTACCGGATAGTAAGGTGTATAATTGGCTTCGATTTAAATAATTTGCGCCCAAACTCATTTTAGTTTTGGGTACGGAATATTTAAAAAAGTCGTCGTTTATTTTAAACGGGCTAATAACTCTTGGAAAAATTAATTCAGCTTTTATACCTAATTCCAAGCTGCTTAATCCGGCGTTACTACCGCTAGCAAGTTGCGTTTCGTAACCAATATTAGAACTCACATTAAAGGTTTCTCCGCCTTTAAAAATATTTCTATTACTATACGTTAATGCTAAATTAGGTCCTGCGAAATTGTTAGATTTTGTAACCGCTTGTAATTCTGCACGAAAGGCACGTTTGGTTAACGGTGATAAAAATATATTGGCTTCTAATACTCCCAATTGGTCTGTGGTTGCCGTGTCGATTTCTTTATATTGAATATTTACATATTTGTATGCACCAATACTAGAAAGTCGTCGTGCCGTGTTTTTGGAGGTCTTAGGGTTGTAATACGAGCCTTCCTCTATCGTTATAAATTTATCTAAATATTTAGGTTTGAAAAATAGAGAATCTTGATGGTAATTTTTATTGTTGAAACGTTCCGAACGTGTTGCAACAGAATCTTGTAAATCGTAATCTGGATAAATATTTACTGTATTAATAATGTAAGGCACTGTTGCTTTTTTAGGAACTTCGGACTTCAGTTTTAAAAATAAATTGAAACGTTTATCGGTATATTGAGTGGTATCGGCTTCAAAGATGAAAAAATCTGGGTTTAAATTATAATAGCCCCTTTTCTTTAATTCGGAATCTATACGCTGACGTTCTAATTTCATATTTCCTAAATCAAATCGCATACCATCTATAAACGGGGTTTTTGCTGAAGCACGCTTTACGTCTTCATAAATAGGTGCTGGCATAGAATCTATGGAGTAGCTCGCCATTGTGTAAGGTTTTGGTACTTTTAGATTATAAGTTACCGATGCTTCACTGTCTTCTTCCTGAAATGATGACGCGGTTGAGCTATAAAAAAAGCCGTGATTTTCTAATCGGTTTCTTAATATTTCTTCAACTTCAAAAGCTTTCACATCCGATTGGTAGACCGGTTTCTCGCCAATCTGTTTGTAAATCCATCGGTTTATAAAGCCAGGGTTTTCTTTTTGCGTTTTGTAGTAATAAAATAAGCCAGGACGCATACCTAAGAATTTCGAGTTTGGTTCTGGTCGTAAAACACCTTCTAATTCCGATTTTAATATAGCGACATCTTTAATTGAGGAGTCTGCTTTAATTTCTATGGTGGCACCGGTATATAAGCGTTCTCCTTCTGGAATATGCTTTTTAACACTACACGAATATAATAGGAGTGCAAATAGTGCTACGCTAAAAATATGTTTTAAGGCTGTTTTCAAGATTTAGTTCTTTTTCTGTTCTATACTTTTATTAATTTCTTCTTCTTTCGCTTTTAATTCTTCCTTTACGGCTTTTCGTTTAGCATCACGTTTTTCTTTTTGTTCTTCACGAGAGCGAAATATAGCATCCCAAAGTTCGCTAAACTGATTAAACTCCTGAGTGAAAATTAGACCAATTCCACTAACAATTGTTTGTCCGTCGATAACATTTTCAAATTCACTTTTTCTAAAACCCTTTACGCGGTATCTACCATCTTCAGTTAAGGTATATTCTAAACTTACATTACCAATAAGTGGCGCTTCTTCGCCAGTTTGACTGCTACCTTGCAGGTCGACTTCACTACCCACGCGAACGGTTAAGCGATCGTTAAATAACTTTTTTTGAGCGGCTATATCTAGTTGGGTACGATCTGTTGGTGCATCGCCTTGATAATCTGTATAGCTGTTTAATCCAAAATCGACCTCGATACCAGAACTGCCTAATAATTTATCTGAAAATGCGTTTAATTGTCCAGATACGGCATCATTAAGATTGTCTCTTGCAATAGTTGCAAAACCACCAGAACTACCATCACTTCCCGAATCTGGATAGAAACGATTAAGGACTAATAGGGAAAATACCTGACGGTTTAATTCGCCCTCTTGCTGGTTAACTTGTTGCACGCGACCGTATACTTGACCGCCAATAGCACCTTGTTGTTCTTCGGGCATATCTAGCCCAAAGGAGATTTTTGGTTGAAGTAATTCGCCATCAATATTTAAATAGACATTAAAAGGTAGTACTTGGCGGTACTTGCTTTTTACAGAGGGATCTGCACCCGAAATTTGAGGCGCCATTAAAGCTGATGCTGAGGTTTCTATATTATAGATTGCTCTAACATCTAGTTTTGCATCAAAAGGATCGCCAGACCACGTTACGCGGCTACCTGGAGCGATTAAAAATTTTCTGTTTACAAGACTATACAGGTTTAATTCGTAATGGCCACTAGAGATTTCATAGCCACCGGTAAGTGTTATTCTTCCGTTTGGTGTCATCGTAAAAATAAAATCGCCTTCTCCCGAAACTTTAAAGTTATCTCCAGTTTCTTCATCAATAACGATAGTTACAGCAGCATTCTTGCCAATTTTTAATACTGTCGAGATATCAAAGCCACGAATGGTTGCTGTTTGCTCTTCTGTTTGAGAGAGAATAGCATCTGGATTTTCCCGATTTACAAAGATCACTACGCCATCGCGTTCTTCAATATTTGCTAATGCGGAAGGCATTACGTAAGTAATATCAGTATCAGACCCCAGCGTTAATTCTGCGCTTAATTTTGGTATTTGTAAGTCGCCGGTTAGTTTAGCATTCGCATTAAAGCTTGCTTTTCCATAGAAAGCTTCGTTGTCTTTTTTGGTGGCGTTTAAAACTTGAAAATTTTTAGCTTTAACATCTAAATTAAATGTAGGGTTTAACATGTTTTCTGTGCCAATAGTACCAGATAAAATCATCGCATTTTTATTAGCGTCTAAAATGGTGAAATTAGACATCGATAACCCTTTATTATCTACACTTAATGTTTCGTTAGACAAGGTGAACTTGGTATTTAATTTGGCGATGTTAAAACCAGCTTCATTAAAAGTAAGTGAGCCTTTATATTGAGGGTTAGAGGTCGTGCCAGTAACTTTAAACCCACCAGAAAAACTACCTTCTGTGTCTTTAATCTCTCCAAAGGATAGCGTGTTTAGGGCTTTCATTTCAAACGAATTGATGTCTAAATCTAAGTTAAGATTAGCGATTTTATTTGCAACAGCGTAATCTCCAGTAAGGTCTAAATCAATATCACCACCTTTTAAAGCGGCATTAAAATCGTAATTACTGCCGCCAAGTGATTTAGCATCAAGTCTTAATTCACCTAAATCTGTTTGGAAGATTTCTAATTGATTAATACTTAAGTCGGCAATAATACCAGTATCTTTAAACGGGTCTTCAAGGATAAAATCACCATTAAGTTTTCCTTTTGCAATACTAGCTTCAGGGTTAAAGTAGCTAAAAAACTCATTTATACTAAAGTTTTTAAAAGTGACTGCTATGTGGCTTTTTGTAATCTGTTTTAATTTATCGGTTAGTTCTATAGATTGGTCTCCTTTTGTAATTCTGAAATCGTTAAACTCGAAATTTTTATCGGTGATAATAACTTCGTTAGCATTAGGGATGGTCCACTTCTTCTTATTCAGTATTAAACTATCTGGACGCACTGTAAATCGTAATCCTTTAGGATAGGATGTAATTTTGGTGTTAATGTTCATTAACGTCTCATTATCGTGAAAACCTAGAAAATTGAGTAGAAAACCGCTATCGGTTTGGTTTCCGTTAATCACAGTTTTTGGTACGTCTAAAGGGCCAGCAGAGATATTTTTAAAGCCTAGGTTAAACTTAAAGTTTTCTGGATCGGTAGTCATTGAAAAGGCTAAGCTGTCTAGTTTATTGTCGCTATAATTAATGTGTGGCGCAGTGATATTAGCTTTAAGAATGCGTGCTTTCTCATTATAGTTTACAGAAACATTTATAGTGTCTAATTCTTTAACATTAACTAAAAACACGTCATTAAGCAAAGGGGACTCAGAAATCCGTCCTTCAATTTTTAATTTCACAGGGCGTACAAGAGTATCTGGCACACGTTCGTCGTCGTAAAAATAACTCAAAATATGGCGGCGTAAAGATGTGCTAAACGTTTGCGGGTCGGAATTAGATTGCAGTACTAAATTAAGCATCTTGTTGGTAACCGTTACAGAAGTGGTATCGTTATCTACATGAGCTGTTGCTTTTAAATCACCTACTAAATAAGTTCTATTGTCGTAAACAACGACACCGTTGTCTATATGGGTTGAAACGTCATAATTGTTACTGTTTCCTTTAAAATCTGCCGAAATTTTCATTCCCGTTTTTACATTGCGATCCATAACGCCAAGCGCTTGTAAATTAGCGCCAATAACATCTAGTTTTAAAGAGGCTTCTGGAGAAATGGAGTCTAGAATCACCGAGGCATCTAAAACGATATCTAGATTTTTATCTTTATATTTTGAAGTGATTTCACCTTTTCCTTCTTTAATATCTCCATTAAGATTAAGGTTTTCGATGGCGTAATTATTAAGCTGAAAACTGGAAACTGTAGCCTCTAAAGTAGCGTTTAAAGAATTGATGGTTTTTCCACTTCCCGATGATTTTAACGTTGCATTTAAAGTGCCGAATTGCGTATTGTTAAGCAGCTCGTTTATTTTATACTCTTCAATAGAAATATCGGCAGTGAAAGAAATAGCGTCTTTATTTTTAAATCCTCCGTTTATAGTCGCTATTCCTTGTGTGGATGTTAATGTTGCTTTTGTTTGAATAGCATCTAGCGTTCCTTTGGCGTTTCCAGCAAGTAGGATGTCTTCTGGCAAGCTAATACCCAATTCTTTTTCATCTATAAACTGAATAATATCCGAGCGTTTTGTTCGGGCCGAAAAGTTTGGAATATCGATATAAAGTAATTCTGGCTTTGTGCTATTTTTTATGATGCCGTTTGCTGAAAGCCTTGTCGTTTTACCCCAATTTAATTGCGCTTTAGTTAAATTTAATGCCGCTAAAGTTCCAGATGCTTTTATATATCCTGTAATTTGTTTTTTGCTGAGAGAATCTAGGTAAGCATGCGTTTTAAGTTCTGGTTGGAGTCTAAAAACATCTTTTAATGAGACACTAAAAGTTGGGAGATCAAGTTCGACTTTAGTCTTTTCGGGAGTTTTTATAAGCTCAGAAAGTGAGCTGTAGTTTATAGCAGCGAAGCCCGAAAGCGCATTGTTGTTAAGTTTAAAGTTGAAGTTTTCAAGTTTTAGTTGTTTATCGGTAACATTTAAATTGAAAGTCAATTGCTTTAAATCAAGTCCAGAATATTCTTTACTGGTAAATTGACTCATTTGTAGTCCCGCTTTTTTGTCCTTTAAAAAAATATCTGAAGCTTTTAAAGTAAATGCACTTAGCGAAATAGCGTTAGGATTAAAACGGTTTTTTATGAGTTTAGCATTACCAATACGGTAGTCTATACTGTTGTTTTCTAAATCTAAATCTTTAATATTTATTAGTAGCTGCGGCCAATTAAAGGCTTCTATATCTGCTTTTACTTCGTCTTTAGTGTTTTTTACTGTTTCTGTAAGTCCGTTAACTTCAGTATCTGTGTTTATAAGAATTTTTGAGTTTTTTAAACGAATAGTTTTAAAATTAATATCGTTGTCCACTAAATTAATCTTAGGGATTTCGGTATAAAACTCGTCAATAGTAAGATCGGCAATGATACGGTCGGGTTGCGATTCGTAATACGCTACCACATTTTTAAGGTTTAACGTTTCGACTGAAAATTTAGGTAAAGGTACACTGGTTGCTGTT
>JAGPVI010000087.1 GCA_018067115.1 Bizionia sp.
ATTATTATTAATCAACCTAACAAAAATTGTTCCCATTTGTCCACAAGAATAGTGTTCTCCTGAATAATCTAATACATAATAGCTATCATCATGACCAAAATAATTCCCTTTTATTATTAAACCATCTTCATTTTGAAGACCGGCTGTCTCAATTACTACATTACCATTAGCATCTGTTATTTTGTATTTTATATATAGCTTATCAATTGTAAGCGGTCTAATTGATGAGTTATAAACGACTTTATAGATTAAAAACTCAATTGCTTCGTTATTAACGGTTCCTTGCCACACACCCAAATAATCATTAAACAAGTTATTTACATCTTTAAGATAAGCTCCATCTGGAATACCATTTTCGCTATTACTGTTAAGGATATTTAAGTGTTGCTCGATTGGAATCTCTAAGCCTTGATTGTAAGAATTAATTTGAGCTTTACAACTTAATATTAATAAAATTGTAAGTATAAATATTGTGTTTTTCATCTTTTTCTTTTTTAATTATAGATTTCCCGCTCCATATGCTTGACAAATCCATACTGATACAGTAATTAAAACAAAAACAAAAAATATAACACTCTCTTTTATCTTCTTTTTCCTTTTTCTTTTAGTCTTTAACATCAAGTAAAGGTAACAGATTAAAATAATTGGGAACAACAAAAGCCATGTATAACCTAAAATATTTGGTGTATATACAGCACTTTTATAATTAGCAGGTAAAATCAACAATACTAGTGATAATGTAATACTTATAAAATATAATAATTTAATTCTTGATGATATCATAATTTTAAATTTTTAATTACAGCCTAATTCACTTATAGGTAATTCCCCATTTAGGATTTTTTGTACTTTATTCCAATCTGGTCTATTTTTTGTTGGCGTTACTATAGTTGAAGAACCGCCATTAAATGGATTGTTTACATAATTATTTAAATTGTTATGCTAATATGATATTATCCCGCCAAAACCGCAATCCTTTTTTGTACCATTCATCGAAAACTACAACTTATTTGCGCTTTTCATTACGGTAAAAACCGTAATTGGAGTGAAAACGCAAATTTTGCACACAAAAAAAACCACTACTTGCGTAATGGCTTTCTTGTTTTTATACTAAAAAACAAACTATATATCTAATTCATCTGGTAAACCTTCGTCTCCAATAGAACCTTCGTCGTTTCCTTCTGGATTATACTTACTACAATCGACCTCGATAGATAGGTTTTCTGGTCTTTCAAATTCACCTTTAGAAATTTCTAAATCTTCATCTTCATAACAACTACGCATAAACATCCCCCAAATAGGTAACGCCATCGAAGCTCCTTGACCGTAAGTAATAGTTTTAAAGTGTGCTGCTCTGTCTTCTGCACCTACCCAAACACCTGTTACTAAGTTTGGTACCATACCCATAAACCAACCATCACTTTGGTTTTGTGTGGTCCCTGTTTTTCCGGCAATAGGGTTTGTAAATTGATACGGATAGCCTGTAATAATTTCTTGATACATTTTATTCCATTTTTCGGCACCCTGTGTTCTTAAACGCGTTCCCGATCCTGATGTGGTAACACCTTCCATTAATTTTACAGTTACGTAAGCCGATTCTGCACTTAACACATCGCGTGTTTCTGGCGTGAACTGAAATAATACTGTTCCATTTTTATCTTCTATACGTTCTATCATTACTGGCTTGGTGTACACGCCCTTGTTTGCAAAAGCAGCATAGGCACCTACCATTTCATAAACGCTAATATCGGCCGTTCCTAGGCCTATAGATGGGACCGCAGGAATATTAGACTCTATTCCTAATTTTTTTGCTAAATCGGCAACAGGCTGCGGCCCTACCTTATCCATTAAACGTGCGGTAATAGTATTTATAGAGGCTGCTAAAGCTTGTTGTAACGTTACTTCACCTCCATAGCCACCACCAGCATTTTTAGGAGTCCAAGGTAACATATTACCAAATTTCCCTTTTTCGATAGTTATTTGTGAACGCGGTAATTTATCGCATGGCGACATATGCAACTGGTCGATTGCCGTGGCATATACAAACGGTTTAAAAGTAGATCCTACTTGGCGTTTTCCTTGCTTAACATGATCGTATTGAAAATGTCTAAAATCTATACCACCAACCCACGCTTTCACTAAGCCTGTTTGTGGATCCATACTCATCATTCCTGTGTGTAAAAATGATTTATAGTAACGCATAGAATCGATAGGTTTCATAATCGTATCGATTTCTCCACCCCACGAAAACACCGTCATTTTTGTCGGTTTTTGAAACGATTCTATAATCTCTTTATCCGCTATTTTCAAATCGTATTTCATATGTCTCCATCGTTCCGATTGCTTCATCGAGCGGGTCATTAAAGCATCAATTTCATCGTTAGACAAGTCTAAAAACGGAGCTGTTTTATTTCTATCTGGCGTATTTTGATGAAAAAATTCAGCCTGTAATTTATTCATATGCTTTTGCACAGCTTCTTCAGCATAGGTTTGCATACGCGAATCTATCGTAGTATAAATTTTTAATCCGTCGTTATATAAATTATATTTCGAGCCGTCTGGCTTTGGGTTTTCTTTAATCCACTCTTTCATGTAGCCGTCTAGATACCCTCTAAAATAAGTCGCTATACCTTCGCGGTGAGATTCTGGTGTGTAGTTTAAATCTAAGTCGGTTTTTTGTAAAGAGTCTTTAACGGTTTCTGAGATGTATCCGTATTTTTCCATTTGAGACAACACCACATTCCTTCTGTTTTTTACACCTACCGGATTACGATTTGGCCTTGGGTTATACAGTGCCGAATTTTTAAACATCCCCACCAGCATTGCCGATTCTTTAACCGTTAATTGCTTAGGTTCTTTACCAAAATAAATACGTGCTGCCGAACGAATACCGTCGGCATTATTATTAAAATCGTAAATATTAAAGTACTGAGCAATAATTTCTTCTTTGGTATATTGGCGCTCTAAACGAATAGCAATAACCCACTCTTTTATTTTCTGAATAATACGTTCTGCAATATTTGAAGACCCTTCACCGTGAAATAACTGTTTAGCCAATTGTTGCGAAATGGTACTTGCTCCTCCACCAGCTCCCAGCTTTACAACAGCACGAACGGTTCCCCAGCCATCAATTCCAGAGTGCCCGTAATAGCGTGCATCTTCGGTAGCGATTAAGGCTTCTACTAAATGCTTAGGAAACTCCTCGTAACTTACCGGTGTACGGTTATCGTTAAAATAAAATTTACCTAATGTTTTACCATTGCTCGAAATAATTTCTGAAGCTAAATTAGTATTCGGGTTTTCTAGTTGTGTGTGATCTGGCATTTCGCCAAAAACGCCCCAAGAGGCTAATGAAAACACTAGTACTATGGATAAAACTCCAATTAAAAATAAAATCCAAAATCCGCGAACATACTTTGCGAAATCTTGAGTTTTTTGGGCTTCTTTTTTCTTTGCCATCTATTGTCTATTACTATATTATTGTTTTACTGAAAGTTTTTCAACTCTAAACCCAATATCGGTTACACCTTCTAAATCCATAACACCATTAACCTCTCCATTTCTACGCATAGCATGTTGGATGTTTACAGTATACTCGCCGGCCTCATCGAAAACCACGCCTTCTTTATACCACAATTTATTTTCTTTTACACTACTTACTCCAGTGCCTAAAAGGGTTCCGTCTGGAGCCGCCATTCTATACTCTAAAGTATCTTTTACGGCTTTTCCGTTAGGAAAATTCATTTCTACAATAAGATATAAATTATTGAATTTGTAAGCGTTGGTATTACGTAAATTTACAAATAGGTTATACGGGTTTATAGAATCTGGTGCCTTAATATTAAAGCTTATCACGTCGTTTTTATTCCACGCTTCTGGCACGGTTTTATACGCATCGAAAACAGCATTCGAATCGCACGAAAACACACATAAGCTACACAGTATTCCTAACAGTAATCTACTCAGCATTTTTTAGTTTTATCTTTGTTTAAGCGTTATCCGGCCCTTTTGTTTCTCCTTTGCCTTGATCACTTTTTGTATTCTCTTTGTTACCACTTGGCTTGCTAGTGGATTTACCAGCCCCTTTATCGGCTGTTTTATTAGCGTTTGGATTCTTTGGGCGGTTTTTTGTTGGCCTTTTTGCTGGGCCTTTACTTTCTCCCTTGTCCTGTTTTTTAGTCAGATCTTTATTTTGGTCGCTTTTTGGCGTAGTATCGTCCGTTTTTGGTCTTGGTTTAGGGCGCTGCTTCGGTCTTGGTTTTGGCTTTGGTTTGTTTTGAGTTTCTGTTTTATCAGCCGCTTTATTATCTCCCTTAGCTTCCGGTTTATTTCTAGTTTTATTCGGTGCGTTTCTTTTTGTTTTCTCTTGTGTATTATCGTCTTTATTTGCAACCGGTTTTCTAGTGTCTTTACTTTTTGTATTTCGGCCTTTAGTATTTTTACGTTTTTTTGGTCCTTTTGGACTATCAAAACGTGTTAAACTATCTTGACCCACCACATTTCCAAAATCGGTTTTAGTATCTACTTCCACTAAATCTGAAGCATAATCTTCTAAGCATTCCACCTTTTCTTTCTTGCGATTAAGCTCTATTATTTCTCTAGCTTGATCGGTTGTAATTTTGTGCCAGTTCATCCATTCTCCTTCGTAAGCATACCACATATGCCCTTGAAAAATATCTGTTTTTTGGCATACTGCTGTTCCTTTTGCGGTGTATAATTTAATATCTGTTTTTGGGAATGCTTTTAAGGCATCTAAATACGAATCGAGCTCGTAATTTAAACAGCATTTAAGTTTACCGCACTGCCCAGCAAGTTTTTGTGGGTTTAGTGATAATTGTTGGTAACGTGCTGCCGATGTGCTTACCGATCTAAAATCTGTTAACCATGTCGAGCAACATAATTCTCGACCACAAGATCCAATACCTCCTAAACGCGCTGCTTCTTGACGGAAACCGATTTGTTTCATCTCGATTCGCGTTCTAAATTCTTTAGCAAAAAGTTTTATT
>JAGPVI010000091.1 GCA_018067115.1 Bizionia sp.
AGACCAGACTTATGTGTTTCTGGTATTAACCATGGCTCGAACTCTTCTATTAACGTTATTTACTCTGGAACGATGAGCGCTGCAATTGAAGCTGGAATTGAAGGTATACCGGCCATAGGATTCTCTTTGCTAGACCACAGTTGGAACGCTAATTTTGACGCTGCCAAAGACTATATTAAAGTCATTGCAAAAAATGTTCTTGACCACGGTTTAACTGAAGGTGTTGTGCTGAATGTTAACATCCCGAAAATCGATAAAAAAGAGATTAAAGGTGTGAAAATTTGCCGCCAAGCTAAGGCAAATTGGAAAGAAGAATTTGACAAAAGAAAAACACCGCAAGGTAAAGATTACTATTGGTTAACAGGAACTTTTGTTAATTATGATAAAGGTGAAGACACTGATGAATGGGCGTTGAACAATAATTACATTTCATTAGTCCCTGTTCATTTTGATTTAACTGCACACCATTCCATTCAAAAATTAAATACGTGGAGTTTTAATGAATAAAAAAGAAATTTTACTTGGGTTTATTATTGGCATAATAACCACTATTATCGGGGTGATTTTCTACACCATTTTTATAGGAATTCAAGTAGGGTTAAACACCGAACAAATTATAGAAAAAATTACATCATCGAGCATTTTAGGAAAAAGAGCGAGCATAGGTGTTTTATTAAATTTACCCGTTTTCTATTTATTCCTAAACAAAAGAAAAGAAGAAATTGCAAAAGGCGTTTTAGCGGCCATTATTGTTGTGGCTTTAATTTTTATTTTTAATAAACTTTAAAAGGTAAGAAATGAAATACTATATTATTTCTGGTGAAGCTTCTGGCGATTTACATGGTGCAAACCTAATGAAAGCGCTCTTAATTCAAGATGTTAACGCAGACTTTAGGTTTTGGGGAGGAGACCTTATGCAAGCTATTGGTGGCACGCTGGTAAAACACTACAAGGAATTGGCATTTATGGGTTTTGTAGAGGTTTTACAAAACTTAAGGACAATTACTAAAAACTTATCTTTCTGTAAAAAAGATATTGAAGCATATACTCCAGACGTCATTATATATATCGATTACCCTGGATTTAATTTACGTATTGCTAAATGGGCGCGACAAGAAGGCTATAAAAACCACTACTACATTTCGCCACAAATCTGGGCATGGAAAGAAAACAGAATTACGTCCATAAAGCGCGATATTGATGCTATGTACGTTATTCTTCCCTTTGAAAAGGATTTTTACGAGAAAAAACATCAGTTTCCTGTGCATTTTGTAGGACACCCATTACTTGATGAAATTGCAGGAAGACATCAAGTTACTGAATACAAATTTAGAACCAACAACGGACTCAGTGACAAACCAATAATCGCCTTATTACCAGGAAGCCGAAAGCAAGAGATTACAAAAATGCTATCTATAATGCTTAGTTTGGTAGATAACTATAAGAATTATCAATTCGTTATTGCGGGTGCCCCAGGACAAGATTATGCTTTCTATTCACAATTTATTAATAAATCTAACGTTCATTTTCTATCGAACAAAACTTACGACTTGTTGAGTGTTTCGAGTGCCGCATTAGTAACTTCGGGAACAGCCACTTTAGAAACCGCTCTATTTAAAGTACCTCAGGTTGTTTGCTATAAAGGAAGTTGGATATCGTACCAAATTGGTAAACGCTTGATAAATTTAAAATATATTTCGCTGGTAAATCTAATATTAGACAAAGAAGCCGTTACAGAATTAATTCAGGCAGATTTTAATAAGAAACGATTAAAAAAAGAACTCGATATAATTTTAGACACTTACGAGCGCACAAAATTCTTTATGAACTATTACGAATTAGAAAAAAAACTAGGTGGTAAAGGGGCTAGCGAACAGACCGCACGCTTAATTTTCAACTCATTAAACGCTTAAAATAATGCGAAAAATAATTTTAACTTTATCTGTAATCGCATCTCTGTCTGCTTGTAAATCTATAGAAAACAGTCAAGTAGTGACTACAAAACCTGAAACAACCATAGATACTGCCACTATTTATAGTGAAAAGGAAATAAATAAGGTTACCGAGGCTATACTTAAAAATGCTAAAAAATATAAAGGCACACGTTATAAATATGGCGGTACAACAAAACAAGGAATGGATTGCTCTGGTCTTATTTACACGGCATTTAAAGAGGAAGATATTACAATGCCCAGAACAACTGGTACTTTATCGACACATGGAGATTGGATAGATTTAAAAGAAGTACAAGAAGGCGACCTCTTATTTTTTGCAACGTCTAATAACAGCCGACGTGTAAACCACGTTGGTATTGTCACCACTTCTCGATTAGGAAAAGTAGAATTTATTCACTCCTCTACAAGTCGCGGCGTAATGATTTCTGATCTCGCAGAAAAATATTGGTATTTTGCTTTTGTACAAGCACGCCGAGTATTGTAGGAAATTTAGTATATTTAGGAGTGAAACTCCTGAACTTCAATATAATAAAGCTAACAATCTATTTCATAATTGGAATAGTGTTGGCTTTTTATTTTTTTATACCAACCGCAATATCTCTATATGTAGCGATTTGCTTTTTTGTTCTTTTCTGTGTCTCTTATCTTATTAATCAGAAAAAGCTAAAAAAAACAGTTGTCTTTGGTATTCTTCTTTGCTTAACAACGATCTCTTTTGGTGTGTTATTTACAAATATGCATAACGAGAAGCGTCAGGCAACTCATTACTTACAACTTTCAACAGAAAATTCACCGATTACCTTCAGAATTAAAAGTGTTTTAAAGCCCTCTCTGTATAGCGAAAAATATAGTGTTGTTGTTTTAAAAATTGGAGATCAGCTGGCTTATGGCAAAGCATTATTGAATGTTTCAAAAAACGATAGTATCTCTCGTCTAGATGTCGATAATATTTACACCACTAAGGCTGTTTTTACCCCTGTTCAAAAGCCCTTAAATCCAAACCAGTTTGATTACAGATCTTATTTAGAGAAGCAATATATTTACAAGCAACTCTATACGACAGCTAGTGAATTATTTTTAGTTACTACTAAAAAGCACACTGTTTACGGCTATGCTGATGCTATTAGAAAACACATTAACAGTGCCTTAAACAACTATCATTTCTCAGAAGATGAGTTATCTATTATAAATGCTTTAATACTGGGTCAGAGGCAGGATTTAAGTAAGGATATCACTACAGATTATATAAACGCTGGAGCCATTCATATTCTTGCGGTATCCGGTCTTCACGTTGGTTTAATATTATTAATACTCACCTACATTTTAAAACCCTTACATCGTTTTAAAAGAGGCAAACTTATCTCTGGGCTGTTCATTATTATTTTTTTGTGGTGTTTTGCTATTATTGCAGGACTCTCTAGTTCGGTAACGCGAGCAGTGACTATGTTTAGTATTGTAGCTTTTGCAATGCATATAAAACGACCAACTAACATTTATAACACATTAGCTTTCTCTATTTTAGTGTTAGTCTTATTTAAGCCTTTAATTATTTTTGATGTCGGTTTTCAGTTGAGTTATTTAGCCGTGATTGCCATTGTAAGTATTCAGCCAATGCTCGTTAATTTATGGGAGCCAAAATATTACATTCCAAAAAAATTATGGGATGTGTTTACAGTAACACTAGCCGCTCAGTTTGGTGTTCTACCAATTAGTTTGTTTTATTTTCATCAAATTCCAGGCTTATTCTTTATTGCAAACCTTGTAATCATTCCGTTTTTAGGACTTATTTTAGGGTTAGGGATTTTGGTTATTACTTTAGCATCGTTAGAATTACTACCTCAGTTTATAGCAGATTTCTACGGTGGCGTTATTCATTTAATGAATGTTTTAATGGCCTGGATTTCTGAACAAGAGACTTTTTTAATAAAAGGAATTTCGTTTGGTATACTTCAAGTATTTTCTGGCTATTTAATCATTGTGTTTCTCGTTGCCTATTTTAAAAACAATAAGTACCAATGGTTACGGTTAATTTTATTTTCTGTTATTCTTTTTCAGTGTGTATTAATCTATTCTGAATTTGAATCTTCAAATTCCAATTTTACAATTTTTCATAAATCACGACATACTATTATTGGAATAAAAGAGAACAAAACACTTGTCTTAGCATCAAATCTAGACAGCATACATCACTTTAGAAGTTTAGAGTCTTATGTCACAGAACAGCGTATTACAATAATTAAAGACGATAGCTTACAACCGCTTTATCGATATAAGAATCGTTATATACTGGTTATTGATAGCTTAGGAATATACGAAATATCAAAACTAAAACCAGAATATATTGTACTTACAAACTCGCCTAAAATAAACTTAGATCGCTTATTAGAGACCTTTCAACCTAAAATTATTATTGCAGATGGTAGCAATTATAAATCGTATGTAAAAAGATGGAAGGCAACCTGTTTAAAAGCACAAATCTCTTTTCATAGTACTTACGAAAAGGGCGCTTATATTATCGAGTAAACGCTGAAACAACAAATAGATATATCACTAATTAAGAACCAATTACCCCTAAGGAATCAAAGTTAAAGAGTAATTTTCTATTGAAAAGCTTAAAAGAAAGTGCGATTTCAATATTTAGCCCAAAATAGGGTAAATATCTTTATTACATAGATCGTGTTTTAAACAAAACCGATGTAATAATGTCCTAACAACGAGAATTATTCTGTTAAAATCATAACTTTTACCGACATAATTATAATATTTCTTAATTTTTAATTAAACAACTTGTTTAATTAGGGTAAATAACAATTTTGAATTATTTTTGCTCCCAATTACAAGGGCTTTTGTAGAAAAAGCCTTATTAAAATATAGATATGAAAAAAATATTACTCTCCCTTTTATTACTTACAGCAGGAACAGTTTCTGCACAAGAAGCATATGACGGTGCTCAAACTGAAACGAGCAACACTTTTAACAGATGGTCTTTAGAGATCTCTGGTGGTGTTCATAAACCAGCAAGACCTATGGCATCTGGTTACTATACTAATACGCCAGACCTAGGACAGGTTGGTTTAGGTGTTCGTTACATGATGAACGATAGATTTGGTCTTCGTTTAGGTTTAGGGTACAATAACATTGAAGGTGCCGATGAAAGCAACGAATTCGAATCTAGCTATTACAGATCTTCTTTGGAAGGTGTAGCAAACGTTGGAAACCTTCTAAACTTTAAAAGCTGGACTAACACTTTTGGACTTTTAGTTCACGCCGGTGGTGGATACTCTTTTATGAAATATAAGAGTCCTGTAGACATTGATGGTAAAGACCAAATGTTAAATATTATTGGAGGTGTTACTCCAATGGTTAAATTAAGTAACCGTGTAGCTCTTTTTGGAGATGTTTCTGCAATTGGAAACATTAGACAATCTTTAACTATGGATGGTACAGCTATTTCTGACGTAAGAGGTGTTGATGGGTTTATCGTAAACGCTTCTATAGGTCTTAACATCTACTTAGGAGGTGCAGATAACCATGCAGATTGGCATTCTGAAAAGACTGACTTTACTGAAGAATTTTTAGCTATCGAAAACCGAGTGAATAAAATAGAAAACGATCTTATCGATAGTGATCAAGATGGTGTTCCAGATTACTTAGATAGAGAACCAAACACAATGAGTGGTGTAACGGTAGATAGTCGTGGTGTTGCTGTTGACAACAATAACAATGGTATTCCAGATGAAATTGAGTATTCTTTAGATAAGCGTTATGCTTTAAAAGGAGAAGCTGCAAGTTCTAGTAATGCTACTAGTAAGAATGTAGCAGAATTACTTAACAAGGGATATATAAACGTATACTTTCAGTTTAATAGTGATAAGCCAGAAACATATTCTTTAGAAGCGATTAACTACTTAAAGACTTATATGAAGGATACACCAAGTGCTAAAGCCGAGTTAATTGGTTATGCCGATGAAGTTGGAAACCCTGAATACAACTTAAAACTTTCGGAGAAAAGAGCTAAAAGAGTTTATGACATTTTAGTAGCTTCTGGAGTTAATGAAAACAGATTATCTTATACTGGTGGTGGCGAAGACACTTCAGTAGATAAGGCGTCTTCTCCAGCAAGACAGTTAGTTAGAAGAGTTACTTTCAAATTAAAGTAATTTTAAAATAAAATACTTACTAAAAAGAGTCTTCCAATGGAAGGCTCTTTTTTTGTGCGTAAAAATGTCTCGCCAAAAGAACACTAAATATCGAGCGCTTACACCTTAAGACATCAATACAGCACTATTACGCAGCCTTATTGCTATACTTCAGCTAATCTTTTACGACTTACATCCGGTGTAAGCTATAACGCACTTAAAAAAATAAGGAGAATCGGTATCACTTAAAAATAGAGACCTGTAATGCCACTACTAACACTTAGCATAAGCAATATATATTAATTAATAATTTAGCCTTAAAAGCCCCAGAATACACGTAAGAATGCGTTTTGGCTATCACACTACATTTTAATACCCCGATAAAAAACTAATACTTACAATTTTTAAAAGTAGTTGAAGAAATAGCCATTAAAACATACAGGTAAATAGTAATGGTATGATTACAAATTGAAAGCCATCTCATAAAAAAAACTCCCTTTTCATAGTATTTACGAAAAGGGAGTTTTTATATAATAGAATTGCAAAAACTAATTTGTAAACTCGGGCTTGAATGCTTTAAAATAAACATTAAACGCATCTTGAGATGTCATTTCTGTATGCCTATTATTCTTAAACATTTTAAGATATAACTCTAAATCTTGTGGTGTTTTATAGCCAATAATGGGTGCTAAAAAATTTGCTTTCTCATCTAAAAAGAGAATGGTTGGATAAGAACGAATTTGAAAATAACTCGCTAATTGGTGTGCAGAATTTCTTGATTTTGCGCGCGCCGGATTGTAACTAGGGTTAGTAAAAGTCTTTCCTTTAAATGCGACAACGTCATTACCCTCGGCATTAAACTTTACTGCATAATAGTGAGTATTGACATACTTTATTACATCTGGATTAGAAAAAGTGTTACGGTCTAACATTTTACATGGCCCACACCAAGCGGTGTACATATCCATCATAATTTTTTTTGGTGCTTTCTGTTGCAACTCGACAGCTTTGTCTAAAGTAACCCAATTAATCTCTTGAGCAGAAGCGACTATGGTTGTTAAAAATACAACCGCTATAAGTAAAAAGTGTTTTTTCATAATTCTATATAGTCAAAAGGTATTCCAAAGGTACAAAAAAAATAAAAACGCCTCTAAAGAGGCGTTTTTAAAATACATTTTCTGCGCTTATTTAACGTCGTGCATTAAGCGTTTTAACACTGGGTTTAAAACAACAGATATAAGACCGATAACAATTGGTACTAAAGTAAATATTAAAAAGAATGTACTTAAAGAATACTCTTCTGTAATTTTGTCAATCATTCCACCCATTGTCCCCGCTGCTTTTTGTCCGATAGCTATCGCTAGATACCAAATACCAAACATAAAACCTATCATTCTACCAGGCACCAATTTACTTAAGTAAGAGAGGCCCACTGGAGAAATACATAATTCTCCCATTGTATGCAATAAGTAAGCAAATATTAAAAATATCATACTCACTGAAGCTGTTTTAGCTCCTTGTTCGATACCTAAGGTACCAAATACTAAAACTCCGAAACCTGCACCTAAAAGCACTAATCCTAAGCCGTATTTCATTGCTGCACTAGGGTTGTATTTACTTTCCCACCATTTAGAAAATACTGGTGCTAAAGAGATAATGAAGAATGAATTTAATATACCAAACCAAGTTGCTGGTACTTCAGTTGATTCTTTACTGAATTCCGTACTAATTTTATAGTAAACGATGTACCATAAAACGACAAAAGACAATGCTAAAACAATATTTGAATATGGAATTCTTTTAAATGTTTTTTGAAATAAAAGGTATAATACCCAAGTAATAATAGCTAATGGCCCTACTGTTAAAATTAAATCTACAATTTTAAATATAGTCGCAGAGGCACCTGTAAGAGAACGCATAGTATAATCTTGAGCAAAAAGAGTCATAGACCCTAAAGACTGTTCGAATGCAGCAAAAAAGAATACTGTAAAAATACCAAAGATAGAAACTGCAATAATTTTGTCTCTTACAATTTTAGAATATCTAGAAATTCTTGTAATAATTAAATATAAAAATAAAATCAATGCTGTTAACACAGTGACATTAGATCCATCCAATCCTCCAATTTGGAAGTCTAAGAAATTAATATCTCCAATTTTAGACATTGGGTCGTTAAATAAATAGAGTAATCCTCCTATTGACGATAAAGCAATAAGTACTAAGTCGACCGTAGTAAATGGGTTTAATTTTTCTTGAGCTAGTTTAGCTTCATCAACTGGCAGGTTGTCTTCAGTCATATTTAAAGCAATATCTACTTTAACTTCTTTTGAAGGTCTTTCACCAATATTTCCAAAGAAATCTTTAGCTAACCAAAACTGAATCAATCCTAAAAGCATAAAAATTCCAGCTAAACCAAAACCATAATGCCATCCCATATTTTCTGCTAAATATCCACAAAGCATCATTCCGAAAAAGGCACCAGCATTTACACCCATATAATAAATAGTGTAAGCCCCATCTTTTTTAGACTCTTTTCCTTCGTACATAGCAGAGATCATTGAGGTCATATTTGGCTTAAAGAAACCAGTACCTACAATTAATAATCCTAATCCTAAGTATAGAGCCCATGGGGTATCGATAACCATTGCAGCATGCCCTAACATCATTAAGAAACATCCAATAATAACAGCCCATTTATACCCAGTATACTTATCGGCTAACCAACCTCCTAAAATAGGAGTTAAATATAATAAAGAACCATAGGTACCAATTAATGCTAAAGCGTGTTCTCGGGGCCACTCCCAGCCCGGATTATCACTTATTATTGGTGCCGTTAAAAATAATATTAAAAGAATACGCATTCCATAAAATGAAAAACGCTCCCACATTTCTGTAAAAAAGATAATAAACAACCCTGCTGGATGCCCTATCACCGTGTCTTTAAAAAGATTTTCAATATCAGTGTTCATATATAAAATATTAATTTAGTTTAGTGTATTAGTGAACTTTACCCATTAATTTCTTCATTAAAGGAGAAAATAATAAAACGATTAATCCTGCACCTAAAGCGTATTTCGCGATGAGATCGAATCCATTAGTATAAATTGCTAGCGTTTCTAACCCCCCAACATTTACATCTGTGCTTTCTACCGCTAACTCTTCAGAAATAAAGCCAACAATTTGAAAAGCGAATGCTGATGATAAGAACCAAATACCCATCATAAAAGTTACGATACGCTTTGGGGATAAATCGGTTATTTTAGATAATCCTACTGGCGACATAAACAACTCACCAATAGAAATTACAACATACATAATAAATAAGTAAGCGAATGGCACCATTCCATTTTCATCTGCGCTTGCGCCACTAATAGATAATATGTAAAAACTTAGACCTGCTAATAACAATCCGAAGCCAAATTTATAAGGCGTTCTCGGGTTTAAATTCTTTTTTGATAAATAGGCCCATAAAAGTGAAATTGGAATTGATAATACAATAATCACTAATGAGTTTAAAGAGTTTGTCTGACTGGCATTCATAATACCATCTAAGTCTACGTTTCTATCGGCAAATAATGTAATTACACTACCAGACAATTCGTGAAAACCCCAGAACATGGTCATAAAAAAAGTAATTAACATGGCCATAATAAGCTTTTTACGCTCGCTAGTATTTGCTTTGTAAATAATGTAAGTCATAAAAACCAACACTCCAATACCAATAGCTTTAAAAAGCACATTTACAATATTCTGACCATCGAAGAATGAACCTTCACCTCCTAAATCTTGATATGCAGATAACATATAAGCTACAACTGGAATAGACAAAAAGGCCATTATCGGTACAAATGTTTTTTGTGGAATACCTACTACTTTCTTTTCGTAGGCTTCGATACTTGGAGGCAAACCTCTATTTCCAAATACATTTTTCTTGATTCCGCTCCAAAAGAAAATTAAACCGGCTAACATTCCTATTCCAGCTAAGCCAAAACCATAGTGCCATCCGTAAGTTTGCCCTAACCATCCACAAATAAGTGGAGCAGCAAAACCACCAATATTAATTCCCATATAGAAGATAGTGAAACCAGAATCTTTTCTGCGGTCACCGTCTGCGTATAAAGAACCAACAAAAGTTGAGATATTAGGTTTAAAGAAACCGTTACCCACTACAATACAGGCTAGTGCTAAAAAGAAAGCAATATCATGTTCTATAACCAATACAAAATGCCCTAAGGACATTAAAATTCCACCTAGAAATATAGAACTTCGCATCCCTAGAATTTTATCTGACACACGACCACCAATAACGGTAGACGCATACACTAAAGACCCATAAGAGGCATAAACCGCTGCCGAAGCGGCATCTCTTTCTGCTAATGCTTGGAATATTTCGTTTACCATATAGAGCATTAGCAATGCTCTCATTCCGTAAAAACTGAAACGCTCCCATAACTCTGCAAAAAACAGATAAAATAATCCTGTTGGATGACCAAATAATTGTGGCTCGTCTTCTTCTAATAATATTCCTTTAGACATAAATTATGTTTTGGAATTCGCTTAATCTCTTAAACTAGCTCGTTAGTAAATTCGTTTTTAATTATATTTTATCTCCCAATGTACGTGCGATAAAATTAGTCATTTTTGTGTATAAATGTAATCGGGTATTACCACCATAAATACCGTGGTTTTTATCTGGATAAATCATCCATTCAAATTGCTTGTTTGCCTGCACCAACGCTTCTACCATTCGCGTAGTGTTTTGCACATGCACATTATCATCTGCAGTACCGTGAATTAAAAGGTAATCTCCTTTTAATTTATCGACGTGATTAATTGGTGAATTCGTATCGTACCCACTAGCATTCTCTTGCGGTGTTGTCATATAACGCTCTGTATAAATTGAGTCGTAAAACCTCCAACTTGTAACAGGCGCTACTGCGATTGCCATTTTAAAAACGTCGTTTCCTTTAAGCAGAGCATTACTACTCATGAAACCACCATAACTCCATCCCCAAATTCCTATTCGGCTCTCATCGATATACTTTAACTTTCCTATTTTTTTAGCCGCTTCAATCTGGTCTTCAACTTCAAATTTCCCCAATTCATTCTGTGTTACTTTTTTAAAATCGGCACCTTTAAAACCCGTTCCTCTTCCGTCTACACAAACAACAATATATCCTTTTTGTGCTAGTAATTGATACCAGTAATCGTTAGCACTGTTCCATTTATTTGCTACTTGCTGTGAGCCAGGACCAGAATATTGATACATAAATAGCGGGTAGCTTTTAGACGCATCAAAATCTTTAGGTTTTATAGTCCACATATTTAAATCGTTGCCATTTACAGCAATCGTACTAAATTCTTTTGGAGACATTTTATAGTCTACTAATTCTTCGGCTAATTCTTTATTGTCTTTAATTTCTTTAACAACCTTGCCTGTTTTCGCATCGTTTAAAGTATAGCTAGGCGGTGTTGTTGCATTAGAAAACGTATTAATAAAGTAAGTAAAGTCTGCACTAAAATCGGCGTTATTTGTTCCTGTATTACTAGACAAACGCTGCTTCTTTGTTCCTTTTAAACCAATAGCATACACATCTCTATTAATAGAACCATTTTCTACAGATTGGTAATAAATTTTATCAGCTTTAGCATCAAAACCATAATAATTGGTTACTTCCCAATTTCCTTTTGTGATTTGATTAATAAGTTTTCCTTTTTTATCATAATGATAAATGTGGTTGTAGCCATCTTTTTCACTAGTCCAGATAAAACTGTCATCCTTTAAAAAAGTTAAGTTATCGGTAACATCAATATAAGCTTTGTCTTTTTCGGCAATGGCAATAAAAGCAGTATTTTTTTTAGCATCAATCATCCATAAATCCAATTCATTTTGGTGACGATTCATAAATTGAGCACTTAATACATCGGCATTATTTGTCCATTTAATTCTAGGAATATAAAAGTCATTATATTCTTTATCTAAAGTCACAGCGCGAGTGTTGCTATTTTCTAGATTATGAATATGAAGTGATACAATGGCGTTTGCTTCGCCTGCTTTTGGGTATTTAAACACCGTTTGTGTTTGGTATAATTTATCACCGTAAACATCCATAGAGAATTCTGGAACTAGCGTTTCATCGAATCTTATATAGGCAATTTTGTTGCTATCGGCATTCCATTCAAAAGCGCGAACAAATCCAAATTCTTCTTCGTAAACCCAATCGGTAATACCGTTAATAATTTTGTTTTTTACACCATCGGAAGTAATCTGAGTAGTTTTTCCAGATTCTAAATCTTTAACGTAAATATTATTATCGCGACCATAAGCGACTTTCGTTCCATCTGGAGAAAAAGTAGGTTCTTGTATCTTTTGTTCTGAAATTTCAATGACTTTACCCGTACTTGTATTTAATACATAGTAATTACCCAATGTTGATCGTCTAAAGATAGACTCCTCATTAGTTGCTAAAAGCACTTGATTTTCGTTAGCACTAAACGTGTAATCAGAAAAATAACGCAGGGCTTCAATATCGGCAGAGCTCACTAAGGTCTTAGTTTTTTCTAAAGTACTATAGTCGTAAATATCTATTGTTGTGGTTCCTGTGGTTCTATCGAAGTTTAAAACCGAGTATTGCTTACCATTTTTTAACGAATGAAGCGCATCCATTCCTTGTGTTCTAAACGTTCCATTCCAAATCTCTTCTAAGGAAATCTCCTTATTTTGAGCTGATAATAAGGATGTTGCTAAAAAACAGGTAAGAGCAAAAATTTTGTAAAATTTCATTTAGTATAAGTAAAATTAAAATAATGCCAAGTTTACTAAAAATTATGCGAAAAATCGCTTTTATTAACAGTTAATTGCTGCCTATTGGCCAATAGCATCCATTTTCAATTTTCTTTATTTTTCTAAAAAACTAAAAGCGTAACAAAAAGCCAAATGCATTTTCTTTTATAATGAGAATAGTATCTTTGTCGCACAAAATTATAGGCAATGCATAAATCAGTTTCCGGCTTTTCAAAATTATCTAAATCTGAAAAAATAGATTGGATAGTAACCCATTATCTTTCAGGATCTGAAGCGTCAAAAAAAACGCTTCTACAATATCTAAATTCTGATAAAAAACTACAACAGTTACACGATGAGTTTATAGAAAACACGATTTCTAACTATTATCTGCCTTTAGGTATCGCTCCAAATTTTAAGATTAACGATACGATGTATGCTATACCTATGGCGATTGAAGAAAGCTCTGTAGTTGCCGCAGCCAGTAAAGCTGCAAAATTTTGGATGTCCCGTGGCGGTTTTAAAGCCGAAGTCTTATCGACCACCAAAATTGGGCAAGTGCATTTTATGTTTCATGGAGATACAGCAGTACTGGAAAGCTTTTTTAACATTGTAAAGCCTAAATTACTAGAAGCGACCAAAGACATTACAAAAAATATGGACGCGCGTGGTGGCGGAATATTAGATATTGTATTAAAAGATAAAACAGAAGCCATTAACGGTTACTACCAGTTACACGGCACTTTTGAAACTTTGGATGCAATGGGTGCTAATTTTATAAATTCTTGCTTAGAGCAGTTTTCAAAGACTTTTAAGGCCGAAGCCCAATTACACCTAGAGTCTCCTATAGAAATTGTAATGAGCATTCTCTCTAATTATGTGCCAGATTGTATTGTTAGAGCCGAAGTATCTTGCCCTATTGAAGAATTAGCAGATAAAAACATTGAAGACCCCGAAATGTTTGCAAAGAAGTTTTTGCAAGCGGTTTCTATAGCTGAAGCTGAACCGTATCGCGCAGTGACTCATAATAAAGGAATTATGAATGGTATAGATGCCGTTGTTTTGGCTACAGGAAATGATTTTAGAGCCATTGAGGCCGGAGTTCACGCTTATGCGGCGCGCAACGGACAATATGCGAGTTTAACTCACGCCAAAATTGAAAATGGAATCTTCACATTTTGGACAGAGCTCCCCTTAGCATTGGGTACTGTGGGCGGATTAACAGGCTTACATCCATTGGTAAAAGTCGCTTTAGATATTTTAGGTAAACCATCGGCTAAAGAACTTATGCAAATTGTTGCTGTCGCCGGATTAGCACAAAACTTTGCTGCTTTAAAGTCGCTGACTACAACTGGTATTCAAGAAGGCCATATGAAAATGCACCTTATGAATATTTTAAACCAATTTGAAGCTACCGATAAGGAGAAAGCAACCATTGTAGATCATTTTAAAACACATACCGTAACACACAGTGCTGTTGTACAAGCCATAACTGCCATAAGACAATAATAATGACACAGTCTTTTTATAGTAACGGTAAATTATTAATTACAGGCGAATACGTTGTTTTAGATAGTGCAAATGCTTTAGCTCTGCCCACAAAGTTAGGACAACATTTAGATATAGAACCAATAGCAGAATCTAAAATTATATGGACGAGTTTAGACCACACAGGACATATTTGGTTTAAAGACACCTTCAACCTAAACACCCTGCTATCCAATAGTAAAAATGCTAAAAACCCTATTTCGACACAATTAACGACTCTTTTAAAAGCAGCAAAACGCGAGAACCCTAATTTCTTAAACTCAGAAAATGGTTTTAAAGTTACTACGCGTTTAGAGTTTCCGGGTGATTGGGGATTAGGCTCATCGTCTACGTTAATAAACAACTTGGCACTTTGGGCTAATGTAAACCCAATGACGCTCCTTTTACAGTCTTTTGGGGGAAGCGGTTACGATATTGCTTGCGCGAGACACAACACTCCTATTATCTATAAAATGGGACCTCCACCAATAACGAAAGAGGTGATGTTTAATCCCTGTTTTAAAGACGAGTTGTTTTTTGTTCACCGTAATAAAAAGCAAAACAGTCGCAACTCTATAAGTACTTACTCTCAAAACAAAACCAACACCTCTGTTATTATTGACAAAATAGACGCCATTACAGCTAAGCTATTAAAAGTAAACAACCGCTTAGATTTCGAATTACTTATAACAGAACACGAATCCTTAATTGGAGAAATCACAAATCAAACACCTATTAAAGTAGAGTTATTTCCAGACTATAAGTATGCGATTAAAAGCTTAGGCGGCTGGGGAGGTGACTTTATATTAGTGACAGGTAATAAGGAGTATGTATTTAACTACTTCAACAATAAAAACTACACCACTATAATACCTTATAGTGATCTCATTTTAAACGTTTAGTTAGCACAAAATAGCACCAATAAAAAAAGGTCTTGCATAGTATGCAAGACCTTTTTTTATTGGTATGAGACGCTTATACTATTACTGGATAGTATTTGCTCTATTATCTTCTATTTCTGCTGCATCTTTTAATGCACTGAATAATCTTGTATTAACGGCGTTTAATTTCTGCTCACCAACTTGATTAGAATACGACTGGTAGTTATCTAACTTGACAGCGTCTTGCTTTTTAGTTACTTGCACCATATAAACACCTTTTTCTCCAGCAATTGCTTTTGAAGTTGCGCCTTCTTTTAATCCGAAAGCAGTCCCTACAACTAATGGCTCTTTTCCAGCTCCAGCAATTGTTGGGTTTTTCATATTAATAGCAGATGCAGTTTTTACTGTTTGTCCTTCAGAGGCAGCAAAATCTTCTATGCTAGATGTTTTAGCTCTTTCCTTAATTAATTTCGCTTTTTTCTCTTTTCTAATTGCAGGCACTGCAGTAACTGAAGCCTCTTCAACATTTAATAATCCTTTGTCGTTTTTAGCTGTTACTTGCACAACAACATAACCTCCAGTTACAGGGAAACGTTTAATATCTCCAACAGAACTAGATTTCTCGAAAGCCCATCGTACAATTTCTCTTTGGTTTCCTACTCCTGGTATGTTTTCGTCTAATACTCCAACTCCAGTTACTGGAAATATAGCTAAACTATTTGTATTAGCCATTTCTTGAAAATTTTTGTCGTTAGTATTCACTACAAAGTTCGATGCTTCTCTAAACACTTTATCTTCAGTTTCTACAGATGGCTCGATATTTCTTACTACCGTTGCTAACTTGTATGCTGTCTTTTGGTTTTTTTGATCTAATATTTCAACAACGTGAAAACCGAAATCTGTTTTAACAACACCCATATCTCCTTTTTTGTTTTCGAAAGTATAATCTCTAAACGCAGGAGTCATTGTGTTATAAGTGTACCAGTCTAAAACACCTTCTTCTTCATTACTTACTTTATCGATAGAAAAATCTAATAAATCAACAAACTTAGAACGATCTGCTTTAATTACTGCCAATAAACTATCTGATGTTTTCTTAGCTTGCTCTTCTGTTTGTACTGTTTCTGGTGCTGCTGCACGAGACCCTACAAACGGAATTAAAATATGTCTTGCCTTTACCGAGTCTGGTAATTTTGTTTGCGCTACTAACTTTGTAATTTTAAATGCCTTTCCGTCTTTATAAGGCCCGTAAACATCACCAACATTTAATTTTGAAATACTGTCTTTTAAAGTACCAGCGATTGCCGATTCGAATACAAAACCACTATTATATTTTACATCAGAGTTTTCATTTACAAAAACTTCTGCTTTAGCATCGCTTAAATTAGCAAAACCTACAACAGTATCATTTTTCTTAGTATCGGCATTATAAGAAACGCTTCCTCTAATTAATTTTATTAAATCTTCTTGAATTATAGTTTCGTCTTCTAAAGAAGCTACTTCATCAAATTTTACATACTGTAAACTTCTTGAAGCTTCCACTTCATATTGCTTACTGTGCTTTTCTACATAGCTCTTAATATCTGCTTTCGATACTTCAATACTACTATCTGAGATAGAAGTATAAGGTACTTGTACAAATTTTATATCTACTTTATCACCTTCTAATTTATGCTCTAAAGCGCCTTCTGCTAAAGTGGCAGTAGTACCTGCTTTTACTAAATTAAAATAGGTTTGCTGTAATGCTCCAGACGATATGTTATCTTCATAATTAACCCACTGAGCATACGCCTCAGGAGACGTTTCTTTTAGGTTAGCGATGTAAGCGTTTAATTTTGATTCATCGTAAAGGCCATCTTCATTTAAAAATTGTGGACTAGACTGTAAATTTGCTCTTAACAAATCTCTCATCTGTTGTCTCCCTACGTTTAAACCTAATTTTTCGAATTGCGTTTCCATCACTGCCTGACGTACTTCTGCTTCGTAAACTTGGTTCATTATTTGCGTTGTCGTAGCATTTGGGTTTTGCTGCGCTTCTACTCTTGCCATAAATTCTTGACGAGAAATATCTTTTCCATTTATGGTCGCAACCACATTTGGAGATTTAGAAAATAATGCATTCTGATTATCGAACAAGCTCGATAAAACAAAAGCGAACAAGGCTAATGCGATTACTAATATTAAAACAACTGTTTTTTGTCTTATTTTATTTAAAATTGCCATCGGTTGAATAGATTATATGAAATATAGTGGGCGAAAATACCATTTTCTTATTAATAATAAAAGGAGAATTTATCATTAATTAATTTAATTTTAACAAAGGG
>JAGPVI010000135.1 GCA_018067115.1 Bizionia sp.
ATATAAAAGCTGAAGGTACAAACGAGCACCATAAAATTGAAGCCGTTTTTAAAGCCTTCGCTAAAGCTATAAAAATGGCCGTAAAACGTGATACTGAAAAAATGGTGTTACCCAGTACTAAAGGATTGCTTTAAGCAGTTAGTAATTAATTAAAAGGACAGATAATGAATGTAGTAATTATAGATTACGGTGCAGGAAATATTAAAAGTTTACAATTTGCTTTTAACCGGTTAGGAGTAGAGGCAAAACTTACCAGTAATCCCAATGAAATTAGAGCGGCAGATAAAGTTGTTTTTCCTGGCGTTGGCCAGGCGAGTAGTGCTATGGAAATGTTAAAAAACAGTAAGTTGGATCTGGTTATTCCAACTTTAAAACAACCCGTATTGGGTATTTGCTTAGGGATGCAATTGTTATGTAATTCTACGACAGAAGGAGATATAAACGGTTTAGGAATTTTTAATACCGATGTAAAGGAATTTTCTACAGCTGTTAAAGTACCACAAATGGGGTGGAATACTATTACTAACCTAAAATCGGAGTTGTTTAATAACATTAAAGAAGATGCATTTATGTACTCAGTGCACAGTTACTACGCGAGTATAAATGCACAAACTATAGCAACTACCCAGTACGACTTAGATTATGCCTCTGCTTTAAAACATAATAATTTTTATGGGGTACAATTTCATCCAGAGAAAAGTGGTGAAGCGGGAGCACAGCTATTAATGAACTTTTTAGCTTTAAATTAAGCTATTTTGAATACATTCAGTAACAAAAAGAAACGCAAAGATCGACATTAATTATAATGACTAGCAGCAAAGAAACTTATGAGAATACTACCAGCAATAGATATAATAGACGGAAAATGTGTGCGCTTAACAAAAGGCGATTATAGCACAAAAAAAATATATAACGAAAACCCCCTAGAGGTTGCAAAACAGTTTGAAGATTCTGGGATTACATATTTGCATTTAGTGGATTTAGATGGCGCTAAAGCAAAACATATAGTCAATTACAAAGTATTGGAAAATATAGCTACTAAAACCAATCTTAAAATAGACTTTGGTGGTGGTTTAAAATCTAGTGACGATTTAATAACGGCGTTTAATTCTGGAGCAAAGCAAATTACAGGAGGAAGTATTGCCGTTCACGACACCGAAATTTTTGAAAGTTGGATCGCTAAATATGGGGCACAGAAAATTATTTTAGGAGCCGATTGCAAGAATGAAAACATAGCCATTAATGGCTGGTTGGAAGAAAGCAGCTTAAAAGTAGTTCCTTTTATTAAAGACTACCAGAAAAAAGGAATTCAGTATGTCATTTGTACCGATATCGCAAAAGATGGAATGTTAGAAGGGCCATCTTTCGATTTATATAAAAAAATTATCGACGAATGTACAACCGGTAATAGTAAAGACCAGTCTATAAAATTGATTGCTTCGGGTGGTATTTCTAGTATCGATGAGTTACCAAAACTAAAAGCACTAGGCTGCGAAGCTGTAATTATAGGAAAAGCTATTTACGAAAACCGAATCAGTTTAAAAGAGTTAGAACGTTTTGTCTAACCTTATTATCAATACGCATACTTTAAAAAAAATACTATGTTAACTAAACGTATCATTCCGTGTCTGGATATTAAAAATGGACGCACCGTAAAAGGGATAAATTTTAAACACTTACGAGATGCTGGCAACCCTGTAGACTTAGCGCAACGCTATGCTAGTATGGGCGCAGACGAACTTGTGTTTTTAGACATTTCTGCGACGCTAGAAGAGCGAAACACGACTTTAGAAATGGTTTTAAAGGTAGCAGAGCGCATTAATATTCCGTTTACTGTTGGTGGTGGTATTTCTTCCGTAGAGGACGTCGATAGGCTTCTAAAGTCTGGGGCAGATAAAGTGTCTATAAATTCATCGGCCATAAAAAATCCTGAACTTATTAATACGTTGTCTCATAAATTTGGTAAGCAATGTATTACTGTGGCTATCGATGCTAAAGAAATAGATGGTGAGTGGATTGTGCATTTAGCAGGTGGTAGTATACCTACGACACTAAATGTTTTCGACTGGGCAAAAGAGGTGGAAAGTAGAGGGGCGGGAGAAATTCTATTTACATCTATGAATAACGATGGTACAAAATCTGGATTTGCAAATGTAGCGCTTGCTAAATTATCGCAAAGTTTAAACATTCCTATTATTGCTTCCGGTGGAGCTGGTACTATGCAACATTTTGTTGAAGCATTTACAATAGGGAAAGCGGATGCCGCTCTTGCAGCGAGTGTTTTCCATTTTAATGACATTGCTATTCCAGAGTTAAAAGAAGAACTTCAAAATAACGGTATTCCTATGCGCCTATAAGTGTGTAATATAGAAAAAAGGGACTTGTAATAACAGAAAATGAAAATGATGACTATAGATTTTAATAAAAATAACGACGGACTAGTACCAGCAATAATTCAAGATAGTACCACTAAAAGTGTACTGATGTTGGGGTATATGAATGAAGATGCTTTCAAATTAACCCAAAAATCTAAAAAAGTAACTTTTTACAGCCGTTCGAAGCAGAGATTATGGATGAAAGGCGAAGAAAGCGGGAATGTATTACACGTTGTCGACATACAATTGGATTGCGATAACGATACCTTATTAATTCAGGTAAAACCCGAAGGACCTACGTGTCATAAAGGATCTGATACGTGTTGGGATTCGAAAAATGAAGCACACTATGGATTTATTTCTGACTTAGAAAACACTATTGAATCCCGAATAAAAGTAGGTAATTCTGAAAGCTCTTATGTGGCATCACTTTTCGAGAAAGGTATTAATAAAATAGCACAAAAAGTAGGCGAGGAGGCCGTTGAAGTGGTCATTGAAGCTAAAGATAATAATGATTCCTTGTTTTTAAGTGAAAGTGCAGATTTGCTGTTTCATTACCTATTATTACTGCAGGCTAAAGGGTTTAAAATTAACGATGTCGTTGCTGTTTTAAAAGAAAGAGAGAAGTAGAAAATTAGAATTTGCAAAGTACTTAAAATTATAAAAGTCTTGATTTATTGGATAAATAATAAATCAAGACTTGAAGTTATAATTAAAGCGACTATTTTTTATGAAATCCAACCTTTGGTTTCCGCTTTTTTAGCCATATAAAAAATAACTAATCCAAATATTAAAACCATCATTGGCATAATAACAGCTCCTGGGCCATAGACTTCCAAGGCGTTACTAATAAATAAGTTATACGTAAGCTGGACTACAATTCCAATTAAAGAAATCAATAAAAGTGGTTTTGCCCATCGTTTTCTTAACACTAGTGCAAGACTCCCTAAAAAACCAAAAAAGACTGCAGTAGCAAATGCCGCCATAACCCAACCTGGGGTATTTATAACCATTTCTAGAATTTCGGCATCTGGGTACATGGCTTTAAAAGCATCGGTTTGGTACGCCTGTTGTAAATACTGGTAAACGCCCATAGCGTTCCAAAGCAAGGCAAATGACGCGATAATCCAATACCAAATAGGTGGTTTTTGTTTCGTAGTTGTAGACATTTTTATAAAGATTTAGTTAGTTTATAAAATACAAGGTATTAAAATTTTGCGAAATGTATTAATATAAGCTACTTTCGGCCAAAATTAAATAGTTTTGAAGAAGTTTTTCTACGTTATTACATTACAATATTTAGGATATAGGTTTCACGGATGGCAAAAACAGCCCAATGTAAAAACGGTTCATTTAATGGTAGATAGAACCTTGAATTTTATATTAGAAGGAAAGCGTTTTAAGAGTTTGGTCTCTGGCAGAACCGATGCTATGGTTTCTGCAGAAAACGCCGCATTCGAACTGTTTTTATACGAACCAATAGAAGATTTAACGTCTTTTTTAGCGTTATTTAATCATAATTTACCTCAAGACATTCGGGCAACAGGTATTCGAGAAGTTGATGCCAAGTTTAATATTATTCAGCATTCAAAACTCAAGGAATACAACTATGTTTTTGGGTATGGTGATAAGTTTCATCCGTTTTGTGCCCCTATTTTAACAACCATTTTAGATGATTTAGACATCGAAGTAATGAAAGAGGGCGCTAAACTTTTTGAAGGAGAACACTATTTTAAAAGCTATTGTTATCGTCCAACCGATAATGGTATTTACACACGTACTATTCTGCTATGCGAGCTGATTGAAAACACAAAATATACTGCAAATTTCTTTCCAGAAAAAACCTATATGTTAAGAGTTAAAGGAAAGGGGTTTATGCGAAACCAAATTCGATTAATGATGGGCGCATTAATAGATTTAGGTAAAGGAAAACTTAGCTTAGATGATATAAAAATGTCTTTAACTCCCGATAATACTACAAGGATGGAATACATCGCTCCCGCATCAGGTTTAATATTAAGTAAAATTGATTTTGAGTAATAGTAATAAAAATTGTTAAATTAATTAGGAATTCGTAAATTAGATTAACATAAATTATGTTAATAGATTCTTAATGAGGTTAAAGGTTGTTAAAACAATTGATTTCGCTTAGTTCTGTCTTTATATTGAATGGAAACCAGAAAAAACTATTCAATTTATGAGTTATTTAAACATACAAGACGAAAAATTATTACCCGTAGTAATGGAGCTTAATACCCTATTGGCCGATTACCACATATATTACCAAAAACTAAGAACATTCCATTGGAACGTTTTAGGAAAAAACTTCTTCGATTTACACGTTCAATTTGAGGATATGTATAACGATGCTAAAGTAAAAATAGATGAAGTTGCAGAACGTATTTTAACGTTAAGACATCATCCTATTAGTAAGTTTAGCGATTACCTAAAAATATCGTCGTTAGAAGAAGGGAATGCATTAGTTTCAGACCAAGATATGGTTGCCGAATTAATTGACGATCATAAATTAATATTAACACAAATGTCCACAGTTATCGATAACGCTGATAAAGCGGGCGACGAAGGGACTATAGATTTAATTGGTGCTTATATTCGTGAGTTAGAAAAAACGAGTTGGATGTTAAATGCTTGGTCAAAAAAAGCAGAAGAACATTTAAAAGTAGACGAGTTAGAAACAGTTAAAAGTTAATTAATTGTTTAAAATAGCGTATTTTTTATTTCTAACCACCCTTTTACTAACCAACAACTACCAACCACTATGCAGGATCAAATTAATAAATCGTTTAATTTATTATCAGATAAATTATTAAGCTGGTTTAATGCTTTCATTAAAAACTTACCTAATTTATTAATTGCAATTATAGTATTAGTAGCCTTTTATTACATCGCTAAATACGCTTCAAAATTAGTAAAACGATTAATTTCTAAACGCGTTAATCAAGACTCTTTAGTTAATATTATTTCTAAAATAACAACCATTGTGGTTATCGCTGTAGGTTTGTTTTTAGCTTTAGGAGTTCTTAATTTGAGCAAAACATTAGAAACCTTAATAGGAGCCGCCGGTGTTTCTGGTTTGGTTATAGGTTTAGCTTTACAAGGTACATTAAGTAATACTTTTGCTGGTATAGTTCTTAGTTTTAGAAAATCGATAGAGTTGGGGCATTGGGTAGAAACCAATGGTTTTTCTGGAGAAGTAGTAGAAATTAGTCTTAAAAACTTTGTTGTTAAAGAGGCTGATAATAATATGGTAATGATACCCAATAAAAATATTCTTGAAAACCCCGTAAAAAACTATTCTTTAACTCCGAAAATTAGAGTG
>JAGPVI010000140.1 GCA_018067115.1 Bizionia sp.
ACCTAAACCGTCTTGATTAGTAATCATAACAATTTCGAAATCTAGTTCTGTTACAATTTTACTTAAAAACTGAAATACTTTAGGGTAGAATTCTAATTTATCGAATGCATCAATTTGCTCATCGGCTGGCTCTCTAATTAACGTACCGTCGCGGTCTATAAATAATACTTTTTTCATTTTCAATAGTCTATTTTAAAGCGCTCATGCTTCGTATTAACAATTCATTTTCTTGAGCTGTGCCCACAGTAATTCGCAAACAATTATCACACAGTGGCTCGTTTGACCGATTTCTAACAACAATACCTTTTTGTATTAATTCGTTATACCTTTTAGTTGCATTATCAACTTTAACTAATAAGAAATTACAATCTGAAGGATAGATTTTCTCCACAAAACAGAGTGTTGCTAGAGCCGTTTGCAATGTTAATCTATTGCCTTTAATTCGTTTTATTTCTTCTGATACAGCTGTGGTGTCTAAAAGTCTTTCTTTTGCTTTTTCTTGAGTTAACGCGTTAACATTATACGGCGGTTTTATACTATTGAGTACGCGAGTTATTTCTGCGGAAGCGTAGCATAAACCCAATCTAATGCCCGCTAAACCATAAGCTTTAGATAATGTCTGGGTAATGATAAGATTTGGAAATTGCTCTAACTTCTCCAGCCAACTTTTTTGATCTGAAAAATCGATATACGCCTCATCTAAAACCACAATCCCTTTAAATTCTCTCAAAATTTGCTCTATAGCGGCTACCGAGAAACTATTCCCGGAAGGGTTATTCGGTGAACACAAAAACAAAATTTTACTTTGTGCTGTGGCCGTCTCTAAAATAGTTTTAACTTTTGGTTCGAAACTCTCTTTGAGACGTACTTTTTTCACCGCTACGGCATTTATATTGGCTAACACTTCGTACATACCATACGTTGGTGGTAGGATAATAATATTGTCTTGATTAGGCTCGCAGAATACTCTAATAATTAAATCCAGAATTTCATCGCTGCCATTACCTAATGTAATATTTTCTATCGGACAGCTTTTTAATTCCGACACTAATGTTTTAACTTCTAATTGCTGCGGGTCTGGGTAGCGATTAACACCTGTTTCGAAAGGGTTTTCGTTGGCATCTAAAAACACCATTACATTGTCCTTCGCCTGAAATTCATCGCGTGCCGAAGCATAAGGTTTTACTGCCTTTATATTTGCGCGTATTAAATGTTGTATACTCATTATAAATCTTTTAAACGTATGGAAACAGCATTTTTGTGTGCCTGCAGTCCTTCTGCTTCAGCCATTAGTTCTATCGTATTACCAATATTTTTCAATCCTGTTTTAGTTATTTTTTGAAACGTCATACTTTTCATAAAACTATCTAGATTCACTCCCGAATAGGCCTTACTAAACCCATTTGTAGGAAGTGTATGATTGGTTCCCGAGGCATAGTCACCGGCACTTTCAGGCGTGTATTCACCAACAAAAACAGATCCTGCATTTATAATACCACTACAGTAAAATTCTTCGTTTTCTGTACAAATTATAAAATGTTCGGGGGCATATTCATTTATTAAATCTAAAGCGTCTTCATCATTATCTACCAAAATTAATTTAGAGTTTTTAATTGCTTTTTCGGCAATCGATTGTCGTGGTAATGCTTTTAACTGCTTTTCAACTTCTTTTTCAACTCCAATAATTAAAGATTTAGAGGTTGAAACCAATAACACCTGACTATCGGCACCGTGTTCGGCTTGACTTAACAAATCGGATGCTATATAACTTGCATTTGCAGTAGCATCGGCGATTACTAATAATTCACTAGGCCCCGCAGGCATATCTATTGCAACACCATATTTTATAGCCATTTGTTTTGCAACGGTTACAAATTGATTTCCTGGGCCATAGATTTTGTAGACTTTAGGTATTGTTTTTGTACCAAATGTTAAACCAGCAATAGCCTGAATACCACCAACTTTAATGATTTTTGTAACACCACATAATTGGGCAGCATACAAAATTTCGTTGGCAATCTTACCTTCTTTATTTGGTGGTGTGCATAAAACAATATCTTTACATCCTGCTATTTGCGCAGGGACAGCCAACATTAAAACCGTTGAAAATAAAGGAGCCGTGCCTCCAGGAATGTAGAGCCCTATTTTTTGAATCGCTCTTTTTTCTTGCCAGCACGTGACGCCTTCTTGAGTTTCTACTACTATTTTTTGTGTTTTCTGAGCAGCGTGAAACTTAAATATATTAGACTTTGCTTGCTGTATAGCTGTCTTTAAGTCTGAAGAAATATGCGCTGACGCCTCCTTTATTTCGTCTTCTGAAACTATAAACGTTTCTAATTCTACACCATCAAATACTTGCGTGTATTTTGAAATTGCAAGATCTCCATTTCTATTTACATCATCGAAAATCTGATTAACAGTAGTTTCAATAGCGTTCACCGTTTGCGTTGGACGTTTTAAAATCTCTGACCAACGGTCTCTTTTAGGGTTTTCAATTATATTCATTAGACTACCATTTTTTCGATTGGACAAACTAAGATTCCTTGGGCTCCTGCGGCTTTTAAAGCATCTATAACTTCCCAAAATTCGTTTTCGTTAATTACGGAGTGTACAGAACTCCAATTATTATTGGCTAAAGGCAATACGGTAGGACTTTTCATTCCTGGCAACAATTTAATAATCTGCGCTAATTTATCGTTTGGGGCATTTAGCAACACATATTTAGAATTTTGTCCTTTTAAAACGGCTTGCATTCTAAACTGAATTTTTTCTAAAAGAGCCTTGTTCTCGTTGGTGATTAATGGTGATACAGCTAAAACAGCTTCAGAATTTAGTAAGACTTCAATTTCTTTTAAACCGTTTTTAAACAACGTGCTTCCACTAGAAACGATATCACAAATAGCATCTGCAAGACCAATATTGGGTGCAATTTCCACAGATCCATTAATAACGTGCAGGTCGGCAGTTATATCATTTTTTACCAAAAATTGATTTACGGTGTTTGGATACGATGTTGCAATACGTTTTCCTTGTAAATCTTTTAGAGATTTCGCTTTTGAAGATTTGGGTACCGCAATAGACACTTTACATTTAGAAAAACCTAAACGCTCTACGATTGGTAAATCCTCTCCTTTCTCGATTAAAACATTTTCTCCAATAATAGCAATCTCTACCACGCCATCTCTTAGGTACGGTGGGATGTCTCCATTTCTAAGATAGAAAACTTCTAGAGGAAAATTTCTTGCCGATGCTTTTAATTGGTCTTTTCCATTATCTATAGAAATTCCGATGTTTTTTAGAATCTGCATAGACTCTTCATTGAGTCGTCCGGATTTTTGAACTGCGATTTTTAATTTACTCATTTTTATTTTAGTTATAAAATTTGAGTAAATCGGTAGTGAGTAGAAATAAAA